>JAJPJO010000005.1 GCA_021324135.1 Pseudomonadota bacterium | reverse complement strand
GAGGCACACTTCAGCTATTTCAAGACGAATTTCCAGATACCTTGAGTGACGCGGACGTCCAATATTTGGAGGCGCTTCGCACGAGAACGGCAAAGGAAGCCACCGATGAAGATGTGGAATTCTACGAAAGGTATCGGCAGGAACTTGACCAAGAAAAGCCACTGAAGGCGAAGTGGGACAAGCTTGTTTATGGGCAGCCAATCGAGTGCACGGACTTTCTGGTAGGCATAGTTCAATGCATTGAGCGACTGCGGGATCAGCTCGATGAGCTGTCGTCGAACCGAGAAATACTCATTCGCGCTCAGAAGGGAAGTCGGAGGAGCAAATGGCTAGAGCTCAATGCAGATGTTGGACTCTATTTCTCGACTCGTTATCGTGGATTGAAAGAGCTCTTCGGTCCGCAGGTCACTTGGGATACGCCGTTTCTATTTGAATACAGAGAGCTGCTTCAAAGCGAACAACAGCGGAAAAAGACAAAGTACAAAAAGAACCGATCAACAGCAAGAGCAGCAACTGAGATCAAATTCTTTGTAGAGTGCAAGAATGGCACGAAGGGTGCGTCTCAGACACAGTTGATCTGGAAGTGCAACCCAGAAGCCATAGGAATGGAGCTTCATGATGATCTTTCTAGACTACTGAAAGACGGTGCGCTGCGACTGACCGAGGTCTATCGAGAGCTTTCTAGTAAAAAGGGTCGTTTACAAGGATTGTCTTTGGACGATGTCGGAACTCTGGCTGCTGCATACAGGCAGGGGCGTGGATCTCTTGTCGGCAAACATGAAAGATCGAAGGACCTTTCCTCGATTATTCCTGCCCGGTTGAAGGCTGCTGCCAAGGCCAACCGTATACTTGCATCAGCAGCCACGACTATCCTGAACAATTGGAAGCGGTTTGAGGAGAAATACACTGCGGCGCTCACAGAGTTACTCTTCGGACAGGGCGTCGCCAGCTCCCTTTTGATAGAGCAAGCGGATGCTTACGAAGCGCTCCTTCGGAGCCTGTTGGAGAGCGCCCCCGGTGATACCAATCGATCCGAACTGTTAGAGCCGATACTTTGCCTTGGGTGTACCAGCGTAAAGGGCGGAAATACAACGGCTATCATTGCTCCCTGGAACCCATTAAAGCTCGCGTCCATTGCAGCGAAGTCAAGACAAGTAGCGGGTTTGGTCAGACACATCCTAACTGCAGAGAATGTAGATTTTGGAGATTCTAGGATTTTCTTCTCGGACATCAGGCAAGAACTTGTGCACTGCTATTATCCAGAAGTTAGCCTTGGATACAAAAATCAAATGGCGGAACTGCTGGCGGTATCATATAGTGTCAACGACTATAGCCTGATGGAGCGCCCAGTTCGGGACAAAAACGAAGTTGTAACTCATGAGGATCCATCCGATTCTGCGGAGAGAATTGCTGCGCTTGTAGAACGCTATCTCGAACTCATGCCTCACGAGCGGGCCAATCTCAGTATTGCGCTATACAATTGTGACTCCATTAGACTGCCACAAGCTGTTGTCACGCGGCTTTCTGAGCTGCTCGACACAGAGCAGGAATCTCGTTGCCAAATAGTGCTCAGGCACAGTGATGCCAGGGAGCTCAGTGATCTGTATAGGCATTTGTTAGAGGTATCAGATGCTGATCCGGATGCGCTGGTTGCGAGCGAAGTGACTCGTGATTTCATAGCAAGGTTGCGAATCGGTGTAAAAGCCGATTCCTTGCCGGTGCACGATGCTTCGGGGGGAAAGTTTACAGACATTGTTTTCCTGCAGGATGCTATTTCGCGGCGAGCACAGCAGGAATGGGAAGAATCGCCGTTTAGCGAAGACGATCCAGACATCTTAGACCATGTACCCCCGCGGTGGTCTTATAGAAAACCCGGGGTTCGAGACGACCTAAAATCGACAGTGTACCTCACCTGTCCAAGTCAGCCTAAAGTTGGTCGTTTATATCTTGACTCCTTGTATTCCGTGTTGAGGGGCGCGGAAGTAAGCACTGGCAAGAGCTTTATTCCCGTGCGGCAGATCTCTTTTAGAGACGAAAGTACTCAAAAGATCCTGAAGGAGGTTCATGAGCTCGGTGAGTGGGTAGCCAATTTGGACGATATCTTGGAGCGCCGACAACTCGCGAACCAAAAGATCCGCGTCATTCGCTATCAGCAAAGCCGCACTGACAAGTCCAACTTTATAGTCTCCTCCACATCATCTCTCTCTCTTCTGCTTGTCCTAGTCAAACGACGCCTAACGGCACTGGCATTAGATCTTACTGATGCGGAACTAACAGACTTAGCAGAGCGCCTCATTGACGACGCAAATCAGCTGTCAGGCGACATCGTTCTACGAGCCGCAAAGAATGGTTGCTTTGCGAGCGAGTTGATAGGTGTGTGTTTGAGCAAAGCACTTCTCGAAGCCGAGCTGAGCACAAGCGATCCACTCGGATGGTACTTTCTGGACGACTATGCATACTGGCTTGGACAGAAGGAAGGAAGAATAGCAGACATTCTGGTTCTTTCACCTCAAACTGTTGACGGTAAAAACACTCTGACGGTTGCGGTGTCGGAATCAAAGTACGTTGATACAGCCGCTTTGTCCGAAGCAAGGAAGAGCTCTCAAAAGCAGCTTCGAGAGACAGTCGACAGGATGAATAGCGCTCTGTTTCTAACTCCTGGCAGATTGGATCGAGACCTATGGCTCTCTCGAATAGGTGATTTATTACTCACGGGGCTGGATATTCCGCCGACACATGAGTTGGCAATTGAACAACTGCGGAACAATATTCGTGCCGGTCTAGTCCCGATTGAGCTCCGTGGATACTCGCATGTTTT
>JAJPJO010000430.1 GCA_021324135.1 Pseudomonadota bacterium | reverse complement strand
GCCCTACGGATTGATGATCGCTTGCGCCATGGATGGTGGCACTTCTTCGTAGCGGAGGAACTCCATCACGAATGTACCTTGTCCACGTGTCTTGTTGCGAATGTCGGTTGCATAGCCGAACATATCGGACAACGGAACGACAGCTCTGACTCTGGATAGATGATCGATTGTATCCATGCCTTCCACACGACCTCTGCGTCCGGAAAGATCGGCTATCACATCACCCATGTAGTCTTCAGGAACTTCGATCTCAACCTTCATGATCGGTTCGAGCAGAATCGGCTTAGCCTTCATGAATGCCTCTTTAAAGGCCATCGAGCCGGCGATTCGGAATGCCATTTCAGATGAATCGACTGGGTGGAACGAGCCGTCGATCAAGGTGACACGCAAATCGATGACCGGGTAGCCGGCCAGAACGCCGCCGAACATCGCTTCAACAATGCCTTTCTCAACAGCCGGAATGTATTCCTTCGGAATGACGCCGCCGACGATCTTGTTGACGAATTCAAATCCTTTTCCAGCTTCAAGCGGCTCGATTGTAATCGTACAATCGCCGTATTGACCGCGACCGCCGGTTTGACGGACGAATTTGCCCTGAGCTTTGGCCGTTCCCTTGACGGTTTCGCGGTAAGCGACTTGCGGCTTGCCGACGTTGGCTTGCACTTTGAATTCGCGCAAGAGTCTGTCTACGATGATTTCCAGGTGCAGTTCGCCCATACCGGAGATCAAGGTTTGACCGGTTTCCTGATCGACGCGAACGACGAAAGTCGGATCTTCCTCGGCCAGCCTGCCCAGCGAAATGCCGAGCTTGTCGTTGTCGGCTTTCGTCTTAGGCTCGATGGCGACGGAAATAACCGGGTTCGGGAAGTTCATCGATTCAAGAACGATCGGTTTGCGATCGTCGCAAAGAGTGTCACCGGTGGTGGTGTCTTTCAAGCCGACGACGGCAACGATGTCACCGGCGCTGGCTTCTTGAACGTCGGTTCGCTGATCGGCTTGCAACTGCACCAGTCGGCCGATGCGCTCGCGCTTATTCTTGGTGCTGTTCATCACGTACGAGCCGGCGGTGAGTTTGCCGCTGTAGACTCGCACGAATGTGAGCTTGCCGACGAATGGGTCGTTCATAACCTTAAATGCAAGAGCAGCAAAAGGCTCTTCTTCATCACTGCGTCTGATCGCTTCCTCGCCGTTCGGCAATATGCCTTTGATCGGTTTTGCTTCAACCGGCGACGGCAGATAATCGACGATGGCGTCGAGAAGCGGCTGCACACCTTTGTTTTTGAATGCCGATGCGCAGAGTATGGGGATAATCTTCCCTTCGCAAACTGCCGGTCGCAGAGCTTTCTTCAGATCATCGGCGGTAATCTCTTCGCCTTCCATGTACTTGCTCATGAGCTCGTCGCTCGTTTCGACGATTGCTTCTTCAAGCTTATGTCGCCATTCCTCGGCTTCGTCCTGCAGATCGCCGGGGATGGCGCCTTCTGAGATTTTGCGGCCGAGCGCATCATCTTCTTCATAAAAGATCGCTTTGCGGTCAATCAGATCGATGATGCCGATGAATTGATTTTCAGATCCGATCGGAATTTGGATTGGATGAGCGTTTGCCCATGTTGAAACTTGACCGGGCAACTGGGTTTGGACTTGCTTAACGACGCGGAAAAAGTCGGCGCCCGAGCGGTCCATCTTATTGACCAGCACCAAACGCGGTACCTCGTAGCGGTTAGCTTGTTTCCAGACCGTGAGCGTCTGGGGCTGAACGCCGGCGACTGCGCAAAGCACGATCACAACGCCATCCAGAACACGCATCGAGCGCTCGACCTCGACTGTGAAGTCGACGTGTCCGGGCGTATCGATCAAGTTGATGCGTTTGTCCTTCCATTGAGAAGTAATGGCGGCGGCAGTGATTGTGATGCCGCGCTCGCGCTCTTGCTCCATCCAATCGGTGACACTGGTGCCCTCGTGCACCTCTCCCATCCGGTGGATAAGGCCGGAATAGAAGAGAATTCGCTCAGTGCAAGTCGTCTTGCCGGCATCGATGTGCGCGGCAATGCCCATGTTGCGAAGATTCTCTAGTTTGGTCGTACTGGCAGTCACCGAGGGATTCCTTTCCTTTACAGATTGCATGATGATTCCTTAGTTTAGATATTCCTATGTTTGGATAAATAGTTTTTTGCGCGATTGCTTGTGAAATTTACCTCTTGGAAAATAACACGGGTTTTTAAAATTCACGATGAGGACAATACGCATTTAGGATTTGAGCTTAACAATTTGGAGCCCGTAACCCTTGTCCGGCAATCGATAACGGCGCTCGCTCTCTTTGTTGTCGATCGGCTCAAAAGCCGCTCTCCTGGCTGATTTCCACCGCTATCCGTCTTCGCTCATCAGGCGCTGACTTTGAAGTGATTTAGCATTTCGGCCGCCCAACCGATGTAAAGCCTTGCTTCGTTTTGTTGCGAACTGTTGTCCCTTAACCTCACGTTCACCGGCGTTTTGACTGTCTGGCAGAACCGATCGAGCTGCGGCAGTGGCTTGTTTTATCAGCATTTTGAAGACGCGTGCGCGTCTTCTTCACAACTGAAACTCATCCTATATATAGAGCAAGCAAATTGCCGGCAAGCAAAATAGCCCTGCTCCAAGCAGTCTGAAAACCCCGCTCCGCCGCGCTTAATAGCGATAGTGAGCGAATGCCTTGTTGGCTTCTGCCATCTTGTGCGTATCGTCTTTCTTTTTGACGGAGGCGCCGGTGCTGTTTGATGCGTCGATGAGCTCAGCGGAAAGCCGCTCGGCAAACGAGCGACCGCCGCGTTTGCGGCTGTTTGAAATGATCCACTGAGTTGCCAGAGCAACGCCGCGCGATGTTTTCACTTCCACTGGAACCTGATATGTAGAACCGCCTACACGTCTGGCTTTCACTTCCACAAGGGGCGTAACGTTTTTCACGGCCTTGTTGAAGACTTCAAGCGGCTCTTGCTTAGTCTTTTCCTCAATGATGCTGAGGGCGTCGTAAAACAAGCGTTGCGCCGTGCTCCTCTTGCCGCGCTGCATCATGCGGTTGATGAACCGCTGAATCAGCTGGCTGTCATAGATCGGGTCTGGCGGCGGGACTCGCTTTTGTGCTTGTGTTCTTCTGGACATGACTCCGTTTCCTAAAACGTTATGTACTTGTATGGAACTACCTTAAAACTACTTCTTGGCCGGAGCGGCTTTCGGTCGCTTGGCGCCGTATTTCGAGCGCCCCTGCATGCGATCCTTCACGCCGGCTGTGTCGAGTGCACCACGGACGATGTGATAGCGAACACCCGGCAGATCCTTGACCCGACCACCTCTGACGAGCACCACGGAGTGCTCTTGCAGGTTGTGGCCGATACCCGGGATGTAGGCAGTGATTTCAATGCCGTTGGTGAGCCGCACCCTGGCTATCTTCCTGAGCGCCGAATTCGGCTTCTTGGGAGTGGTTGTCTTCACTTGCGTGCAGACGCCTCTCCGCTGAGGGCAGGATTTGAGAGCCGGCGATTTGGTCTTGAATGTGACCTTCTTGCGTTCGCGGCGAATAAGCTGGTTGATGGTTGGCACCCGATATCTCCTAACTATCTTAACAACGGCTAAACAACGGCTAACCGACAATGAAATATACGCGCTCTTGTGGAGCAAATTGAAATAGTACCAAATTTTCAGGCAATCGATCAAAGGGAGTCGCGATTGTCTGTTTCTATTTGCTTTACATAGGGAGTTCGGCGCCGCCTTCTGTCTGCGGAAAGCTGCTCAGGTCAAGCGTCCTGATCGCGCGGGTCGAATCCTTCCATGCGCCTGTACTCGACGTCCATGAGCAAGTTCGTTCCCTCGCCGCCGCCAAGTACAAAAGGAATGTTAACGGCGGGGCGGCCAAGGGGCAGCGTAACGTCCTGCAGCTTGATCGCCTTCTTCTCTTTCTTGGCGCGCTGCCAGTGCTCGCGGGCGAGCATTAGGAAGCTGCCCATGCGCTCCAGTCCGCTGTTTTCGACCGCTTCGCGCACATCTTTCTGGAACTCGTACACCTTTACGACCACCATGCCTTTCATGCCGGCGCGTTTCATGTAGCTGAGAACGAAATCAACCACCTCAGTGGAAAGATGCCCCCAGCCGGGATGCACCATGAACTCGACGTGATAGTCGCCCTCGCGGTGGGCGGTTACCTGAGCAGCGCATGGAATCACGCCTCGCTCTTTATCTTCCTTGACCCAATACCAGCGGCGCGTGCGCAAGAGCCGCTTGTGCAGCTTATCTAAGCTCTCCAGTTTGAGTTCGGCCACTTCATAATCGTTTTCCACATAATCGAAAATCCGCCGTACGTCCGTCGGCAGCCGATCGCTGGAAAGATTGAACAGCATCTCTTTATCGGATGGAACGCCCAAGCGGAAGCTGTCCGCCGGGATTTCGGAGTCGCGCTCGTCAAAATTGACCGGCACCTGGTAATAATCGACGCGCGTGCAGCGGCGAAAACCGCAGGTGCCCAGCAATCTAAGCGCGGCGCTATTCTGGTCCGAGACTTCCGTGATGAAGTGAGCGATGCCCTGGCTGCCGAAATAAGCCAGAGCGAAGCGCACCAGCTCTTGACCGATGCCGCGGCCGCGATGTTTGGGATGAACGACGAGATGGTCGATGCGCCAGCAATTATGCGATTTGCCGTGTGAATCCAGAGATATCAAGCCGAGCACGACGCCATCTTCTTTAGCCACGTAGACCGAGGGACCAAGGTGCCAACCGCACGGAATCCAGTGCTGCCAAAAGGTCAAACCCGACCCGAGGACTCGGTCTTCCTGGCAGAAGGTCTCGTAGGGCACTGGCTCGCTCTGGTGACGAAGGAGCGCTCTGACTTGGGTTGAATCGACTGCAAGGAATGGCTGAATTTTAATCATATGAGCGTTTACATGCAAAACAGCGCGTTTTTATCATAGCACGGCTTGTCAAGTGATAAGCTTCCTCTGCCTGGTCTGGCGGTTGTCTCCATAACTTTGTGCCCTTCTCATCGACCGTTTATACTGGCATTGAAATGGTCAGTAGCTGTGAATAGTTTCATCCGATTTTCCAGTGCGGGAAAATCGAGCTGTCCTCAGCCGTTAAGTTAATCATGAGCAAGAAAAAAGCGAGCCAGACAACTCAAGAGCAACCCAAGGTCAAGGACAAGGGCGCGGAGAAGGGCGGGTTCAAGGTGGTGACCGATAACCGCCGGGCTCGGCATGAGTACATGGTTCTCGATACAATCGAGGCTGGTATCGAGCTGGCCGGCACGGAAGTGAAGGCGATGCGAAACGGCAAAGCCAACTTGCAGGATGCTTTTGCCCGCATCGAGAATGCCGAAATCTGGCTTTATAACTGTCATATTTCACCTTATGAATTTGGCAATCGCTTCAATCACGATCCCGATCGCAAGCGGCGCTTGCTTCTGCACAAGTCAGAAATACGCAAGCTGAAACAGAAAGTGCAAGAAAAAGGTTTGACTCTTATTCCATTGAAAATGTATTTCAAGGGAAACTGGGCTAAAGTAGCTCTGGGACTTTGCAAAGGCAAGCATCTCTACGATAAGCGCGAGTCGATTACCAAGCGCGAAACGCAGCGGCAAGTCGAGAGAGCATTGAAAGGTCGATACTGATTCTTTGTGATCGCGGTAAAGGAAATGAGCAGAAGGAAGCGGAGTTAAGGTGAAGATGGTGTTCAAAAGGCTTTTGTGTTTGTCGCTCTTATTTGTGGTCTCTTTGATCTTTTCCAGTCCGGCATTAGCCGCCGACTCGCCTGTGGCCCTTTTAAACAGCGGTTTCAACGCCAATGCCTACGGCGAGCAGCACCTCGGCGTCTATGAAGATGATTACGCCGAGTTCAAACGCACAATCGCCAGTGCCAACGTTCGTTACGACGAGGTTACCGATTTCGATGCCACGCAGAGCAAAGAACGTCTGGTCAAATACAAGCTTGTCATCGTTCCCATGCTTGTCGATTTGCCACCGTATGTAGTGTCGGGGCTCGGTGACTTCGTCAGAGCCGGAGGCAAAATCATTATCACCGATGGTGGTGGCAGCCCCGGCGGCGGTGCTCAGAGCCTCATGCAAATGGCGGGCGTGAAGCTCGATTCGCAATACACTTTTAAGGACCCGGCAAGGCTGGTTTGGACAAACTCACCGCTGCCGGTGAGCGACAATATAGCAGTCGGCAGCATGGTGGCAAAGATTTCCGTCAGCCCTGAGGCCAAGACCCTGGCAAAGTGGGAAGCGAACGCCACTGCTGTTGGTGCGGCGGTCGTTCGTAAAGACAACGTCGCATATCTCGGCTGGGTGCCGGGCATGCAGGGCGACCTGATGGTGAATGCGCGGTACATAGCCATGGTGCTCGACGACCTGTCGCCTGGTATCACTCAAGAGGCGGCCGTGCAGATCAGTTTTGCCGAGTATCAGACAATCAAGAGCGAGCTGGAGTATTTGACCAACCGCACGCAGGAAGCGATAAAGACGGCTAAGCAAGCCGAGTTTGCCGTTCCCTATCAGACGATTCAAAGCGCCTTCGACACTGCCGTGCAAAACGTCAAGGCATTTGACACGGCCTACAAGGATCGGAGATTTGCCGAAGCTGATGAGTGTCTGGCCAGGGCGCGTTTTAATTTCGGGATGGCTTTCGGTCAGGCGATGCCGGTGCGACCGGTGGAAGCGAGATGCATCTGGCTGGACCGTGGAACTATCGTCGCCACCAAAGGACCGAAGGGCTTGATCGACCTGTTCGATCGCCTGAAGAACTCCGGCATAAACGTCGTTTATTTCGAAACGAACAACGCCGGCTTCACGATGTATCCGAGCAAACTGACCGAGCAGAATCCGGAAACTTCAGGCTGGGATCCCCTCGGCGTTGCCGTCAAGGAAGCGCATAAGCGCGGTATGGAGCTGCATGCCTGGTTTTGGACCTTCACCGTGGGCAATACCAGACACAATCCGATTATCGGCAAAGAAGCCGACTATCCTGGTCCGGTCCTCAGTCGATACGATTTTAACTGGGCGCTGGCGGCGCAAAATGGTGCGCTCGTTCCGCCCAAGCAGCACGAGTTCTGGCTCGATCAATCCAATCCGGAATGCCGCAAGTACATCAAGGATTTGATTGCCGAGGTGATCTCGCGCTACCAAGTCGAGGGCATCCAGCTCGATTATATTCGCTATCCCTTCAACAACCGCGGATCGGAGATGGGCTTCAACTGGCTCAGCCGAATGCGCTTCGAGCAAGAAACGGGGCTGAGCCTCGATAAGCTTGATGACAGCACGCGCGAATTATTCATCGCCTGGAAAACGCATCAGGTCAATCAGCTCGTCAAAGAGGTATCGGAGATGGTGCGCTCGATGCGCCCCGGTCTGAGAATCTCTGTAGCCGTATACGCCTTCCCGAGGCGCATGCGGATAAATGCCATTCAGCAGGATTGGGAGACGTGGGTAACCAACGGCTGGATAGACACAATCAATCCCATGACCTACTCGCACACCCCCCAGGATCTGCAAGTCATGGCCGGGTACGTTCGGGAATCCACATCGGACAAGGCTCTTGTTTATCCAGGGCTTGCCCTGATGCGCATCGACATGGCCGGGCTCATCGAGCAGCTTGATACCGCCCGCGCCACCGGAACGCTCGGCTCGACAATGTTTGCCTGCGCGCAACTGGACGACAAAAAAATGAGCGTGCTCAAACTGGGTCCCTACAGAAGACCTGCTCTTCTCACTCCTCAATCCGAGCCGATTCGCGCTACCCGTTTCCTTGTCGATGATTTTGCCGCGATGGTCAACCGTTATCTGCAAGATCCCAAGACACATATTCTTTCCGATACGGCCAGCACCAATGACGTTTTATCGCAGATCGAATCGCTCCAGCGCGAGATACACCGCCTGAACGCGCATTCCAAGAGCGATCAACTCGATGCCGCGCTCAAGGATGTGACCAGTCTGCACAACACGGTGAAGGAATGGCTGCGCCTGGAGGCTTTCATTCAGCGCGGCTTCCGGGCTCGATACATCGTCGATTATCTCAGCCAGGTCGAAGCGATTCTATCCTACGCCTCGCACAAATCGAAGAATCTGACCACCGGCAGTTCCCAGGCCCTGAGCGCTAACTGAGCAGCCCCTGCGCGGCTTAGGAAAATTCAAACTGAGGCAGCGCTGCAGCCGCCTCGACCATATCACCGCCGATTGTGTCAAATGAATATGGCAGCATGGATATGCAGTCCTCGAATTTTCGTTCGATCGCCTCGAAAGAATCGGCGCCGATATTGACGAGCCCGAATCGAAAGCTGCCCGAGTCCTGAATTTGCTCGGATAAACGTTTCCCGCGCTTAGCGAGAATCTCAACCAGGGCATCAGGGTATTTGCTTTTCAAACGCTCAACATCGTCTGCATCCGGAATCGAGAGGACAAGCCTGTCATCAAAAGTTCTCAGCACGCAGCTAGCCGCCACGTTGAATCTGCCCTGGCCTCTCTTCCATTCCGGGCGCTCTCCCAGAGCCAGCCGCATGATAACGTCATAGGGATTGCTGCCGTCGACTTTCTCGAACAGATCCCAAAACTGTGATGCAAGCCTGGCGTTCACCTCAATGATCTGAATCCGCTCGCTCAGCGGGTTGTACATCATCTCGATGTTAAACGCCCAGTCATCATATTTGATACCACTGATAAAACGCCGAGCAATGTCCGCCATGCGATCTTGAATCGATTGAGACAAACTCGAAGGATATTGCCAGCGACGAAATGAAATCGTTCCTGGAAACATGATGGCATCAACGATGCCCATCACGTTCACCTCACCCTTGTAGACGTAGCCTTCAAGGGAAACCTGCCAGCCCTCGAGCAGTTCCTCGACAATCAAATAATTGGCGTCGTGCTCGAAGTTGGAATAACGAGAGATCAAGTCGTTAAACGGGATCAAGAACCCATCGGGCAGCGCCTCTTTCTCAATCACACTTAAAAGCTCTGCCTTCGAGTTTACTCTAAAGGCACCCGATGACATGATTGACTTCACCGGTTTGACGAAGCAAGGAAAGTCAGTGACCGCATCAATCGAAGCACGGTTGGTCGGGTCGAGCAACCGGCTTCTTGCGGCTGCCTCCGGAACAAACTCTTCTTGCGCCAGGCGGCAATAGTATTTGTGCTCGCACCGCAGCAAAGCGAGCGGCGAGGGACCCGGCAAGTTGAGTTCCTGCGCGATGCATGCCGCGGCGATATTCATGCCTGGAAAAGCGACGGCGCAAGTTATTCCGTCAAGCTTCTCATGCTTATACTGTCGCACTCTGCTGTCGATCAACTCGAGTATGTTGAGCGACTTTCCATACCGGAAATTGGACAGGAAGCTGCCCTGCGACCTGTCATCCCTGATCACCTGGCAGTTGATATCGCGCGCCAGCGCTGAAATAGCCTGAGCCGCTCTTCTTGTTGGGCACAACAATAGGATTTTTCTATGCGGCTCCACGGAGTTCCCTAAAGCGTGTAGGCGGGTCTCATGCAACTAGTATATAGGCCAAGCCGCTGCGGTAAAAGTCCAGCTCTAACAGGCAGTATTCATTTGTAAAGATGCGGACTCAGCAAGTATCCGGGAACGCCCGTTTGGGGAACAAAGAGTATTGTCCGGTTTTGTTTGGCATCTTGATCGCACTTTCATCTCGCGTTTTTCCACGTCAATTTGCGACCGATTAGAAGTTCGACTTCTTGTCGATCGAGTATGGAGGATCATATGGGCTCGAGAGAAAAGGTTCTCATCGTTCTGGTCTCCATAATCGCTATCATGGCTATTCCAGAGATCATTCCTTATTTTTATCCGCGGGTTTCCTGGGATCGATACAGTGACGAAGGCAGACAAGCCATTCTCTTCGGCGAGCCCGATAAAGCTGTCGAGTACTACAAGGCTGAGGTAAAAAAGACTCTTGTAACAAGAGGAGTCAAAGACCCGCGGTACATCGCTGCCCTGGAAGGTCTGGCTCAGGCGTATGAACGGCAAGGCATGTGGCTTTCGGCTGAAGATCAATTCAACGAAGCGCTCAGCCAACTTCAAAAGCCCTGGTTGCGAGATCGGCAGCGCATCAAAGAAACGCTTAATTTGATGGCGGCAATGTATGAGAAAAAAGGCGACACGGCAAGCGTTGCTTTCACTAAAAAGCGGATTGCCGATTTGAATCCATGGGCGCACTGGTTCTGGACCTGTTTCGTTCTCGCCTTTATGACCGAGGCATTGTATCTCGGTCACGTTCTCGCCCAACCAGGTGAGTTGGAAATCGATCACTTCAAAGTCCCACTCGCTTCCGTGTACGTTTTCTCACTCTTGATCGCAACGGTTGGGATGATGCGCGGGCTCTTGATGCAGGGCATGTCGATCGAGGGCGCCGTTTTATTACCGTTAAGTATCAGCCTCCTAGCCATGCCGGTACTTTTCGTTGGTGTATTCATGATCACCCAACGAATGTTCCCGCAAGATGCCAGGTTGCTTCTTGAGGGTTCGCGACCAAAGCGTTCATAAGATCCGTATCAGCTGAAAGAGATAACTGAACTCGATTGTCTGAACGGTATCACAAATGGTGGCGTCGATCTGGCAAGGTCGGCGCCGTTTTTCTGAGTTAACCAGAGCCGTTCGCCGAGCCGGTTGGAAAGACAGATTCGCGAAGTCGAGGAAGCGCCCAGCAAGAGAAAAGGAAAAGAGGCCTTCATAATGAAGGCCTCTAAAAGGAGGTTTCGATTCAGGAATCCCGCCTATTCCGCCAGCCAGGGTCTACTGATTGTAGCCCGAATTCCAGTCGCGAACGGGAGCAGGAGCAGGCTGAATGTAAGGCTGCTCGACTACCGGTTGAGGCGGCGGAGGTGGAGGGGCAAAGGAAGTTTGAGCTTCACTCTGGGCAGGAGCCGGAGCAGCGATCTGGTTAGCTTGCCAGTTGGCCAGGTTGAAGTTCTTGAATGATTCCTCGATGATACCGGACTTCTCGCGAAGCAGGTATTCGATGTAGTCACCGCGACTCATTCTCGATGCTGCGACTTGCTCGTCGAGCAATCTGTGAGCCATGGGCGTAACGCACACAGCGGTTGTGGTGCCACGATTCTTACCGAAGAAGTAAGATTTGGCACCACCCTTGGGACCAGTTTGCTTCAAAGAAGCGGGTAGTCTCAGTGGCGGCATGCCGGAACGCTCACGAATGAGCATCTCGACGTAGTCACCATTTGAAACACCAGCGGCTGATGCTTGTTCTTTGAGCAACTGTCTGCCAAGAGCGGTCAGGTTGAAGGAGACGGAGCCCGACTCCTTGCCCGGGAAGCGTGACCGCCGGGGCGAAGTTGTTTTTGGTGTGGTGTTTGTTTGGACCGTTGTGTTCATTTAGTTTTCGGCAGCGAATTTCCTCGACTCCTGCGAGCTTTTAGTTTTTCTCTGCCTTTCCTCCTTTTCAAAAAACACGGAATCCGACTGGTACAGCAATTTTCAAACTAGCGGCAAAATCCGCCACTTCCAACGCACAATCCATGACAAACAGCGAGAAACAGATTAGATCCGTAGCCGATTGATTCGACCCGCTAATCGCCAGGGGATAGAGTACCGTTCGCTTGACTTCTTGATTGTCAACAATATCTAGAGGATTAACTCTCGATATCGTTCCCTTGCATATCGGCTTATTAGTTCGATAGCTTCGGGATGATCCTGGCAACCCTTTCCAAGACCTTGATTATAGAGCAAAAGTTACGTATTTTTGCAGTAGTCATGTATTAAGAGATCGTAATACTGTGCGGCTTTCCGGCTTCTTACATCAGGTGCTAGCCAGGATGTTAACCATGCAAGAAGTGTTGCACTGTCAGGATATTGAATACCCAGGCGATCAAAGTTCCGAGTGCCGCACCGACCAAAACCTCGATAGGTGTGTGACCTAGGAATTCTTTAATGCGGCTGTGATTGATGTGCGGATGCTCTGAAAAAAGCTCCGCCACCATTTCGTTAAGAACTTTTGCCTGCAGCCCGACCGTGCGCCGCACCCCGGCTGCGTCATACATGACGATCAGCGCCAGCGATAAAGCAATGGCAAATGAAACGGAATTAAACCCCTCGATCAATCCCACCGAGACTGCCATTGCAACGGTGCAGCAGCTGTGGCTCGAGGGCATGCCACCGGTTTTTGCCATCATGCGCAAATCGAGATGACCGGTGCGACAAAACTTGGTGATGATTTTGAGCGCCTGCGCCAGAAAGCTGCTCAACAGCGTCACGACAATGACTTGCCAGCCGCGCGTGCTGCCTGGAGCAGCTGAGGTCGTGACACTGAGTCCGGTGTCAGAAAAAATGAGTGATAGAAAATGTTGCCCTAGAATTGATAAGTCCATCTCGGTTTTTTGCCTTCGATCGATCCCTCACCGGTCTCTGTGGATGGCGGATTCAAGCAATCGCTGCAGGATCGGCCAATCCTCACTCACAAGTCCGGAGCCGTTGAGAAGATCTTTGCCTTCCGACTCCAGCTCCGCCAATTTTTTTCTCGCTCCCTGCACACCGAAGATGGCGACCCAGGTGAGCTTCTTCGCTGCTTCGTCCTTGCCGGGCGTTTTGCCTAATCTGTCTTTGTCGCCAACTACATCGAGCAAATCGTCCGCGATTTGAAATGCCAGACCCAAGATATCGCCAAGTTTCTCAAAAGCGCTTAACTGCTTCTCATCAGCACCGGCCAGGCGTGCGCCGGACCACAAGGAGAACTTGATCAGCGCGCCTGTTTTGCCGCGGTGAATCTTGTGCAGGAGATCGGGATCGAGGGACGGGCTCGAACCACCGGTCTGCTCGAGATCGAAAACCTGACCGCCGACCATGCCGCCGGCACCAGTAGCCGCCGACATTCGCCCGATAATGTCCAGGATTATGCCGCTGTCAACCAGTTCGCCGCCGCTATCCGGCCCGCCATCATTAATATGAGTTGTTTCCTTTTGCCAACTACATATAAGCACTTCAGTGGCCCGCATCAAAAGGGCGTCACCGGCAAGAAGAGCCATGGCTTCGCCGAAAACCTTGTGGTTGGTCGGCTTCCCCCGGCGCAAATCGTCATTATCCAGGCAGGGCAAATCATCATGAATCAAACTCATGGCGTGGATCATCTCGATCGCGGCTGCCAGAGCCAGTGCCAGGCGCATCGCTGATGGCGAGATCGCTTTTGATTGATGGTGCAAAACAGTCTCGAAGGCTGCTATCGAGAGGAGGGCTCGCAATCGTTTCCCCGATGAGAGCGTCGAATAGCGCATGCTCTGCCATAAAACGTCGGGCTCCGACAGAGGCAGAAGGGCATCGAGCGTACTTTCGACTTGGTCGCGACGGTCTGCGAGATAGCTCGTAAAATCAAACACTGGATGTTGGGTGGTGCTCGTGGGCATCAGGTGGTCTTCTGATTGTTCTGTTTGCTGTTGATGAATTCCGAGAGACTCTTCAGTGCTTTCACACCAGCCATGCCCCAGCGCAGCAGATTCTGCTCTTTCTTCACCAGAAGCAAGAGCACCGGCCAGAATTCTTTGGCCAGCTCGAAACTGGTCGGCATGCTCGGGTCTTGTTTGTGGCGAGTCAGTTTGGCATTGATGGCCCGCAGTTCCTCACGCGCGTACGGCATGTAGAAACGAGCGAAGTCTTCGCCGAACTCCGCCAGATCTTGAAGCTCGGCAAGCAACTGCAGAATTTTTTGACGATAGAGAAAAACGCCGATCATCAGCCCGCTGCTGCCGACGAGAACGTAGCAGAAAATTATTTTGATCACATCGAGAAATGCATTCTGCATATGATCGAACTGGCACAAACGCCAGACGATCGGAATCATGAGAAGGACAGCCACCACTATGGCAATGCGCTTCAACTTCGCGATCAGTCCGCAGAGGCGCTGCTCTTCGATAAACAAGAATGCTTCCGACAAAGCACCGTAACGCTCGGGCTGATTGGAAACGAGCGGGTATGCCGGTTTCATCGCTGTTTCGATGGGCTCCGCGCTTGCATCAACTCTGCTGTCGGTCGTAGGCATTGCTTACATTTCTCATTTTAGAAGAGCACGGGCGATAAGCATTCTCTGAATCTGATTGGTTCCCTCATAAATCTGTCCGGCTTTTGCGTCTCTGAAGATGCGCTCCAGCAGCAGCTCCGGCTCGAGTCCGGCCGATTCCAAAATAGAAATTGCCTGCGTCGCGACGCGCATCGCGTTGTCGGTGGCGGTCATTTTTGCCATCGCCGCCAGCGTCACATCAGGCTCGCCTGTATCGACGCTGCCGGCAGCCTGATAAGTGAGAACCCGCGCCGACTCGACTGCAATGGCAAGATCACCGACCAGCTCCGACATGCCGTCCAGATCTTTGTTGATCTCGCCTTTTCGATAGGCTGTTTTCAGCGTCGATATCAATGCGTCGAGCGCCCCTTGTGCCCACCCGGTAGCTTGAGCGGCGATGGTGACGCGACCTTTGGCCAGGCTGGACAATGCCACTTTGCGCCCCCAACCCGGCTCGCCGAGCATGTTGTCGACCGGCACGAGACAGTCGTTGAAGACCAACTCGCAAGTCGTGTAACCACGCATGCCGAGCATGTCGAACTTCTGTCCGATGTTGAAGCCGGGAAAATCACGCTCGACGATGAAGGCGGTAATCGTGTCCTGTTTGGCTCCCGGTGCGGTTTGGCTGGCAAAGGGTTTGTGCGGCTCGCCCACGGTTTTGGCCATGACGATGTAATAATCGGCGGCACCACCGCTGGTGATAAAGGTCTTCGTGCCATTGAGCCGATAGTAATCGCCGTCGTGGCGGGCGGTCGTTTCAAGCGCGGCCGTGTCAGAGCCGGCGTTCGGCTCGGTAAGACCGAAGGCGGCAAGATATTCACCTGAGCTCGATGGGATCAGATAGCGGCGCTTCTGCTCTTCCGTGCCAAAACGATAGACGGGCTCCTGGCACAAAACATGCACGCCAAGCGAGCTCATGATTGGAACGCAGCGGCGCGCGAACTCTTCATTGACCAGACAAAAGCTGACATAATCGCCGCCTGTGCCGCCGTAAGTGGTCGGAAACGGCAGCGCCCCCATTCCTTCTTGGCAAGCTTTCTGGAAGAGCTCGCGGAAGAAAATATTTTCGCTGTCGGCTCTGATGACATCCTCGATCGGAATCTTGTCGGCAAAGGCGCGCGCTCGCTTCAACCAGGCGAGCTGCTCGCTTGTGTATTTGAGCGACAGGTGGCTCTCTTCCGATGAGGTCGATCGTTTGGTGTTCAGCATGCAGACCCGCCGCGCCGCCTTAGCAAATCCATTCTTTGATTTCGTCTCTCCAGTCGCCTATAACTATAGCAAGTGACGCGCCGAACAGGGCGTTTCTTCTGCCTGCGTTACAATAGCTACGCCTGAGCTTAGACAATTAAAATGCCGGTGGTGGAAAATAAAGCTGGTTTTGCATTGGCTCTAGATAGGAACGCCTGAGAGTTTTGGAAGTTATAAGCGCCACTGAGGAGAAAGGGGTCCGCGAGCAGACCGAGCCCCGGGCAATTTTGAGACCGAGGGCGCTCAAGAAGGGCTCGACCATCGGCATCGTCGCGCCTTCCTCGCCGCCCTTTGAAGAGGGCGATCTCGAATTCACCTATCAATGGCTCAAGAAGCTGGGCTTCAAATGGAAGCTGGGCAATCATATTTTCGCTCGCTGGGGTGATCTTGCCGGGCAAGACGCACAGCGGCTGGCGGACTTTCACAGCATGTGGCAGGACCCGGAGGTCGATGCCATTTTGCCCGTGCGCGGAGGCAACGGCAGTGTCAGGCTTCTTGATAAGCTTGATTTCAACATGCTGCAAGCGAACCCGAAGATCATCATGGGTTACAGCGACATAACCGGCTTGCTCATACCCATCCACCAGAAAACCGGCATGGTCACTTTTCACGGCCCGACGGCCGGGTCGTTTTTCGAAAGCCCGTACACGTATCACAACTTCGTCAAAGCGGTCCTGCAGCCGCGCCCAATCGGTCTGATTGCCGATCCGCCGGCCAAGGATGTCTGGAATCCCGATTACCCGCCGCACCGGCTGGTGATTGCCGAAGGGCGCGTGCGCGGAAGATTGGTGGGCGGTTGTTTGAGTTTGATCAGGCAATTGATGGGAACGCCTTTTGAGATTCAGACCAAAGATCGCATTCTATTTTTCGAGGATTTTGAAGAGGAGCCGTTCTCGCTCGATCGCATGATCACGCAACTGGAATTGGCCGGCAAGATCGATGATGCCGCTGGTATCATAATTGGTGAGTGCGCCAGTTGCAGACCGGGCGACAGCCGCCGCCGGCGGATGAATTTGAACTTCAGCGTCGAGCGCATGCTGCGCGACAAGTTTGAGAAATTGCACAAGCCGGTCGTCTATGGAATGCGCCTCGGCCACTCCCGAGAGAAGTTCGTCCTGCCACTGGGAGTGATGGCATACCTGAGCGCTGATGCCGTTCGCGGGGTCACCCTCAAAATCGAGGAGGCGGCGACTCAATAATGGCGGCCAGAGCAAAGGGAACGGTCAAGTCCGCGGACAAAACTACTATCAAGCCAGCTGCCCTCAAGGATGGGGACAAGGTCGCCATCGTCGCTCCGAGCAGCCGCCCTCAAGGACCTCATGCACTCGAGCGGGCTCGTCTGCTTTGCGCCGCCCTGGCTTTGAACCCTGTGATCGGCACGAACGTTCTGGCCATGCACGGTTATATGGCCGGTTCGGACGAGGCGCGGGCAGAGGATTTGAACAGGGCGATCAAAGACCGCTCGATCCGGGCAATCTTTTGCCTTAGTGGCGGATATGGTGCGCTTCGCTTGCTCGATCTGATCGATTACGATGCACTGGCCAGGGATCCGAAGATCGTTTTAGGTTGCGATGACAACACAAGTCTTCTGGCGGCGATTAATAAAAACGCCGGACTGGTCGTTTTTCACGGCAAGAATCTGGAGGATATGAATACGCATGAAGACCTCGATGACCTGCGGCATTGCTTGAGCAGCACTCGCCCGCTGGCGCCACTGATGCCGCACAAGAAATTCCCGGCCGCTTTTGCTTACGCCCCCGTGCGCGGACAATGTCAGGGAATAGTGGCGGGCGGAAATCTCTCCAGTTTCTTTTCATTGATGGGAACCAGACATCAGCCGATCTTCAAGGATCGCATCCTGGTTTTGGAAGATCGCTGCGAGAGGAACGATGTTCTGGAGCGCTGGTTCACAAGCATGTATTTGAGCGGTGAGCTGGCGAAGGTGAGCGGCGTCGCATTTGGGAACTTCGACAGTTGCGGTCATCGAGGCTCGTTCAACTTGCTTTCATTGGAAGACGTTTTCGGCGAACGCCTCAAGGAGCTGCAGATCACCTCATGCTTCGGATTATCGCTGGGCCAGAGGGGCGAAGGCGTCCGCACCGTGCCCCTTGGAGTTCAGTCCGTGCTTGATACCGATCGTGGTGCGCTCGAATTTCTGGAACCGGCCCTGGAGAAGTCGTCTTAGGCCCGCCATCTCTCAGTCTTTACTGCGCATGAGCTGGGCCCCGGCAGCCGCCAGTTCCTGCATGCGTTTCTTGTCCACCGTCGGGTAGGCAAGATCGAGCTTGGCCATTGTCTCGACGATTGCTCCGGCGACCACCAATCTGGTGAACCACTTGTTGTCGGCCGGCACTACGAACCAGGGAGCCTGCTTGCTGGCCGTACTGGCGATGGCTTCCTGGTAGGCTTCCATGTAGTCGTCCCAGAATTTGCGATCCAGCACATCGGCCGGCGAAAACTTCCAGTGCTTCTCCGGCAGGCTGAGGCGCTCCAGAAAACGTTTTTTCTGTTCCTTTTTCGAGACGTGCAGAAAGAACTTGAGGACGACGACACCATTTCTTGCCAGATACTGCTCGAAGCATGCCATGTCGCTCAGGCGTTCCTCCCAGATGTTTTTCGTCACCAGAGACGGTGGCATCTTCTGCTTGGCGAGCACTTGCTTATGGACCCGCACAACCAGGACTTCTTCATAATACGAGCGGTTGAATATGCCGATCCGGCCGCGCTCAGGCACGCACCGCTGGTAGCGCCACATCCAATCGTGATCGAGCTCTTCTTCCGAGGGTGGTTTGAAGGAATAAACCTGGCAACCTTGCGGATTGACGCCGGACATTACGTGTTTGATCGTCCCATCCTTGCCGGCCGCGTCCATGGCTTGAAAGATAAGCAGCATCGCCCAGTTATCTTGAGCGTAGAGCATGTCCTGCATCTCGGCCAGATATTCGATGCCCTTCTGCAGAAGCTCCTTGGCTTGCGTTTTCTTTTCGGAGGTCAAAGGACCCGTATCGCCGGGATCGATATCGGAGAGCTTGAAATTTTTTCCACTGGTAATCTTGTACGGCTCCACGAAATCATGAATCCGCTCCAGTATATGATCTTTCCCCACACCCGGCTCCTTGTTTCAATCGTCTGCTGTAAGAAGCATCGCCTCAAACTCGCTGCGCTCTCCCTCCCGGACGCTTTGCACCGCAAATGGAATGACGCGCTTCAGGTCACCAGCTATGATACCAGCCTCGTCTATTTCATCGGCGAGCAGATCGCCGGCCCGACCATGAATGTATACACCGGCGGCGGCAGCTTGAAACGGATCCACCCCCTGAGCCAGCAATCCCCCGACAATTCCGGAAAGGACGTCTCCGGCGCCGGCAGTGGCCATGCCCGGGTTTCCGGTTGGATTGATGAATACCTCGCCCTCGTGATTGGCCGTTACACTCATGGCCCCTTTGAGCACCACGGTGCAATTGTATTTTTTCGCCGCCTTCAGGGCGTTGCCGATTCGATCGGATTGCACCTGGGCGACATCGCAATCGAGCAGCCTCGATAACTCCTTTGGATGAGGAGTGAGAACGAAATTTCCCGAGCTGGAGGCCAGGGCGTTGTCAATTTTAGCCAGGGCGTTCAATCCATCTGCATCGATCAAGCAAGGGCAGTCTATTATCTCGATCAGCCGGCGCACTAATTCAATCGTGTCTTCATTCAATGATATGCCGGGTCCGAGAATGACGGCGCTGGCCTTCTCGATCAGGGGACGCAACTGCGCGAATGCTTCTTTGCTGAATGTTCCCTCGGCCGTGTCCGGCATGGGTTTGTAGATCACTTCCTCGGCGGGCAAATAATTCAGCACCGCCCGTGGTGTGGCGAGATAGCAGAGTCCGGCGCCGATTTTCAGGGCGCTCAAGCACGTCAACATCGAGGCTCCTGCCATGCCGACGCTGCCGGCGATGGCCAGTACATGACCGAAGGTTCCCTTATTTGCATCCGCCGGGCGCAGCGGTAAAATCTCGCGAACGATTTCGACGGTCATCAAATGAATGTCGGGGAGTGACTCGGGCAGCTCCGGCAAACCGATGTCGACGATGCCCAGCTCTCCGGCCATGGTGGCACCCGGATGGGTGAGAAGTCCCGTTTTCAAATAACCGAATGTAATGGTTTGATCGGCACGCACCGCCGTTCCCATTATTTGTCCGGTATCGGAATTGATACCAGATGGAATATCGACGGACAAGACTTTCTTGCCGCTGCGATTGATCGCGTCGATGACGCGGCGATAAAGTCCTTCAACCGGCCGTGTCAGACCGGTGCCGAAGAGAGCATCGACCACCAGGGAGGCGTCATCGAAAATTTCATCGACATCCGGGTCTGCTCCGATCTCGCCGTCATCCAGCTCGCGATCGGCATCGGGCAATGTCTCGCTGTTCAAATAATTGATCGACAAATTGAGCCCGGAAAGAATGCTCTTGTTGACTGAGGCCTCGCGTGTGGACATGTCCAGGCCTTCGCTTCGAGCCTGGCTCTTGTCGGTCTGTTGCTTCTCAGGCTCGATCTGGATGCTGCCGTGTTTGGCCTGCGTCTTCGCGGCGTGTGCTCGCGCTCCTACTTCCGCCTTGCTCGCCGGGGCGCTGCCTTGATCTTGCGAAATGATCCAGACTCGAACCGGTACTCCCCATAGTGTCAAATATCTGGCCACCACCAGTCCATCGCCGCCATTGTTGCCGCGTCCGCAAACGACCGCGACCGTGCCCGGGCTTTCCTGCCACATGCGCAACGCCCGCAGAGCGGCACCGCGACCGGCTATTTCCATGAGCACCTGTCCCCAGTTCGCGTCGCACTTTGCAATCCAGTCGGACTCGAGCTCTCTTATTTGTTTTGTAGTAGGTATGCGCATAACATATTCTAGACATCAATCAGCAATACTAATTATTTAAACCGTTTCAGTTTTACTCTCGACTACTACGCAACGAACAAAATGACCCGGCTCCTTTTCCTCGAGCTGGGGCAACGCCTCCATGCAGCGCGGCTCCGCCAGCGGGCAGCGGGCGGCAAAGCGGCAGCCGGGCGGCAGCTCCACCAGGCTGGGTGGTTGTCCTTCGATTGGTTTCAATCTTGTCGAGCCGGGTCTGGGTATCGAGTTCATCAATCCGATTGTGTAGGGATGAAGCGGATTTTTGAAGAGCTCGTGCACGTCGGCCAGCTCGACGACGGAGCCGGCATACATGACCGCCACCTCATCGCACATCTCGGCGACCACGCCCAGATCGTGCGTGATCAACAGAATCGACATGCCCTGATCCTTCTGGATCTCTCTGAGCAAATCGAGAATTTGCGCTTGCACGGTAACATCAAGGGCGGTGGTCGGCTCGTCGGCGATGAGCAAATCGGGATTGCAAGAGAGCGCCATGGCGATCATAACTCGCTGGCGCATGCCGCCTGAGAACTGATGCGGGTAGTCGTCGATTCTTTGCGCCGCCTGTGGGATGCGCACCTTCTCGAGCGATGCGATGGCACGTTTGCGCGCTTCGCTTCGCGAGACTTTCTGATGCAATTCCACTGCCTCTTGAATCTGCTCGCCGACTTTATATACCGGGTTGAGCGAAGTCATCGGGTCCTGCGGAATGAGAGCGATTTTGTTGCCGCGCACGGAGCGCATCTGCGACTCCGGCAGACTGAGCAGGTCGAGGCCGTCCAGGTTTATCTTTCCCTCGGCGATCCGCCCTGGTGGAGGCACCAATCTTAGTATCGAAAGCGAGGTCATCGATTTGCCGCAGCCTGATTCGCCGACGACGCCCAGGACTTTGCCCTTATCGATTGCGAAGCTGACCCTGTCGACGGCAGTGACAAGACCCGCCTCTGTGTGAAAAACGGTCGACAGGTTATCGATTTTAAGCAACGCCATGAAGGATAAAACTTGCAATATGACCGGCCAGGAGGGTAATCATTGCAAAAGTGGGCGGCGTCGGTCAACATTTGTATGCTCTTTTCTTTTGGCTGCGAGCCTGCGGTTCCGCTAATGCACTATTGCTGGTTAAATGGTGTATAAAGGGGAACGTATGTCATCCGACCCGACGCGCCAGACAAAAGACATTCACGTACTCCAGCTTCTTACGAGGCTCGTCAAGGAGACGGACAGGCTCGTTCGTCTGGCGGATGATATCGATACGCACGCGACCACGCCACAGGCGAAGGCAGCTTTCAATTTGATCGGTTCGGAGGTGAACGGCATTCTGGGCACGATCAAGACTTCGCTCGAGCCGCTCTACAGGCTGTACGAACTCGATCCGGGCATGCGCAAACTGGCTGACAGCCGCCGCAGCAATGAAAAGTCCGCGGGCTTGAGCGACGCCTCCGACGACAATTACGATGAGCGCGCCCTCTGGGCCGACGTCAAAGACAAAAGCGACAATTAGACAGCTGACTGACTGTTATAGGCTGACTAACTTTCTTTCTCTCTAGCCACGCCGGCTTTTGGAACTGGCTGGTCGACGCGAGCGGTGCTGCTGTGCACGGCATCGTTCAGTGCCGCGCGGCTGGGGCATTCTTGCACGGCCTTGCGCATGAAGACGAGAAACGGCTTGAAGTGGTGCTTGCGCATTTCCATATATGTAGAATCGAAATCCCAGGCATCCACCAGGCGCCGGTACATACCGACAATCATGCCGGTGCGGTCGGCGCCCTGACGGCAGTGCACAAAGACGGGCTGCTTGGCCGGGTTGGAGATCAGGCTGAGCGCCTTGACCATGTCTTCCTCATGCGGTGAATTGAAGCTCAGTGGAATGTGAACGTACTCCATTCCCAGTTGATCGGTGATTGAACGCTCGTGGTCGGTTCCCTCGCCGTTCAGCCGCAAATCCAAAATCGTTTTGACGCCGCTTCTGGCCAAGACGCGCAGATTGTCATCAGATGGCGCCGCACCACGCAGAAGCTTATCGTTGACGCGCTCGAAATTATCGATTGATATACCCGAAAGAATCTTACTGTTGACGGAGCCGCTGCTCGTCAGCGTCTCGGCATTTTTAGCCGCCCGCGTGGCCAGATCGTTGAGCGTCGGAGCGGAGAGTGTCAGGTCGCTCGACGATTGCAGCGGCGTCAGAGTGTTGCGCGAGCTTATCTGCAGTTTGTTCTGCGCCGCAATGCGCGTTTGATCCTGATGAGGAACGGCTTGATCGGCCCGCACCGCATATGGTGCGATGAGGCAAGCGACCGCTGCGCCTGCTGCAACTAACGTATTTGCAATTCGAAATTGCCTGGTAAAGGAAACGAATGCTTTCATGATCAAAGAGGTGTCGAGAGAGACGGATCTTTCAATTCGATCTGTACGCTTAGAAAATAATATCATCTATTTCAGGTCCTCTGGCAGCAAAAATTTTTCATGGGAACAAATTTCATTTTTAGCCCGCCGAGCAGTGGGCTGAAAAATTCGGCAATGATACTGCCAGTGGTGCAATCAGCAGCACCGCTGGTGGTGTCATATAATCAAACAAGCGCGAGGTCTCTACCAAAGCAAGCGCTCGGATTGCGAGTCTCTTGCTGAAGTCTTTCCTGCTCGTGCGAGCACAGAGCCGATCGATCGAGGCGATCGGTTCCATCAAATTTTGGTTCTAACATCGAAAATCGGCTCAGGATCGCTTTTTGCAAGCATCTTAATAATTTGGCGCTAAATCTTAAGAATCGAGGCGGTTTGAAAATCTAATTTTGGGGTACATAAATGGTAGACCGGGAAGAGTTCACAAAGCCTGAAATGCTCAATAATTAAGAAATCCTAAACCGGGTTAATCTAGCGAAACATTTCAGCAACAATTCAGTCTTCATTTTTGTAAGGGTCTTTTGTTCTTTCCGGGTGATTGGATCGCTGAGTTTGACTGATAAAGCAGGAAATCAGAAAAACGATGAACAGCGAAGTGGACGAGCCGCAAGCTCTGCCAGGTGATACCAACCAAGAGAAAGGGGAAAGCGGGAGATCCAGGAGGCCGTATGGGAAACCAAAATTTAGTTCAACTCAGGAATCGCACTAACATCACCGCCTTGAAGTCGCTGACAGGTGGTCTGGCTGGAGGCGCAGGCAAAGGCAAAGGTAAGGTCAGAGGCAGACGCCGGAAAAATATGGAAGGAATCAATTCATTTGATGACAATCAAGATGATGACCGCTTATTCGATCAAAATGATGAATTAGAAGATGGAGAAGATTTTTCAGATGAGCCGGAGGGCGATTCTGAAGAACTGCTCGAACCAGGTCCGGGTGCCGGAATGCCTGATTCGATCAAGAAGTACTTCGCGGAAATTTCGCGGCGCCAGCTGCTGTCCGCCGTAGAAGAGCGCGAACTGGCAAGACGAGCCAAGTCCGGCGACAGAATCGCAAGAGCGCAACTGGTCGAAGCCAACTTGCGTCTGGTCGTCAGCGTGGCGAAGCGCTACTTGAAGCGCGGCATGGCTCTGCAAGATTTGATCCAGGAAGGGAACATGGGATTGATGCGGGCTGTGGACAAATTCGATCCGGATCGCGGCTTCCGATTCTCGACTTATGCAACCTGGTGGATCAAGCAAGCGATTACACGAGCGATTGCCGACAAATCGAGAATGATCAGATTGCCGGTGCACGTCAATGAGCTGCTCACTAAATTGAGAAAAGAAGTCAGACAGCTGAGCAGCAAACTGGGACGTCCGCCGACCATTGAAGAGCTGGCGGAAGCAACAGCCGTCAAGAAAGATAAGCTTCTTCAAATCATGGAAACTTCGCGCGATTTGTTGTCTCTGGACAGCACGGTCGGCACAGGGTTCGACAGCACACTGGGCGACATGCTGGAGGACGACATAATCCCTGCTCCAACCGAAACGGCGACCCAGAACTTGCTTAAAAAGGACATCAGTGAATTGCTGACTTGCTTGAACGAGCAAGAGAAATCGATCATTGAAATGCGATTCGGTCTTGTCGATGGCAAACCGCGAACTCTTGCGCAAGCCGGTCAATCTATGGGTATGAGCCGCGAGCGCGCTCGCCAGATCGAAGCGAAGGCCTTGCGTAAGCTGCGCAACAGCAAAGTTTCAAACGGTTTGAGGGCATACCTCAACTAACGAACTACAAAGTTTGTTACATCGTAACTGATGGCAAAAAACTGTGAAGAGCACTCCTGTGAGACATGGCGTGCTCTTCAATTTTTTCGAGCGGGCACAAACAACTTTCTGTGCAATCATTCAGTCTACTTTTTTTCAACATGCCCATATCATGTATTTACTGCTGATGCGCGCCTATTCTGGATTCCATTTCAGTGAATGCCCCGGTTCAATTAGATAGAAGACAGCTTGAAAAGGTAGCGAAGCGGATCGCCACGCACGCCACTCGTGAGTGGACGCTAATGGAGATCTGCAGCGGCCAAACGGCAAGCTTTCTGGAATTAGAATTGGAAGAGCTCCTTCCAAAAAATATTCATTTGATGCATGGCCCCAGTTGCGCCATCTGCACAGCCTCTTTGTCGTACATCGATAGAGCGATTGCCATCGCTCAACTGGATTCAGTGATATTTTGCGCGCCTGGAGATCTGCTTCGCCTGAAGGGAAGCCAGTGCGATTTACTTGAAATCAAGGCGCAAGGACATGACGTCCGCGTGGTTCATTCACCACTCGATTGTTTGAATATTGCCAGAGCGCAACCCGATAAGAATGTAGTTTTCTTCAGCATCGGATTTGAGATGACGGCCCAGGCCAATGCTTTGTCGATCTGGCAAGCGAAGCGTCTGGGTGTGAAAAACTATTCCTTGCTCGGCTCACACGGTTACGTTCCATCAATATGCTCGCGTGTGCTCAGTGAGCCGAACAGTCGCATTCAAGGCATAATCGGTCTCGGCAATGTTTGCACCGTAAGCGGATTTGCCGAGTATGAAAATATTTCCAGGCGATTTTCTGTGCCTGTGGTCGTCACCGGCTATGAGGCAATTAATCTACTGGAGGGAATCGACATCTGCATTCAGATGCTGGAGAGCGGCAAAAATGCAGTTGAAAATCAGTTTCGTGAGACCGTGAGCAAAGCCGGCAACAAAGAAGCAAAGGCTTTGATCAATGAAGTTTTCGAACTGGCCGATCGCGAGTGGCGCGGTATAGGACGCATTGAAAACGGCGGCTACAAATTGCGACCGGACTTCGAGGCTTATGACGCCGAGCTGATCTACCCGGTAGATATTGAGACAAAAGCGGACTCGGATGCCTGCATCAGCAAGGACATTCTTCTGGGATTCAAGAAACCGACCGATTGTCCGTTATTCGGCAAGTCATGCAGACCAGGCACGGCTCTTGGCGCGACCATGGTTTCCAATGAAGGGACCTGCGCCACTTATTTCAATTACGCGCATCACAGCCACGCCGGATAGATTGGCGCAGGACTTTCAAGCGGTGTAATCGTTTTGGCACCGCCAGTGGTGCGCCGGCCTGCAAGCGATCAAAAGAGCAGAATATTGAATTTGAACTTGAGGAAGCCGATGAACAAGTGCGCGAAAATCAGCGCCGGCAGAAATTTGCGTGCCGGCATGTCGTGAGCGGCTGACAAACCAAGTATTTGCAGATAGATTGCATAAACGGTAGCTGCCAAAAGTGTGCCGTAGCCGATGTATGGAATTTTCAAACCGGCAATCAACAGGCAAGCCTGACTGTACACCACTACTCTGAATGTCGGCTCGAAGCCCTCCAGGCTGCCCATGAAGATCATCATGCGCGAGAGGATAATGGAGAGCAAAACGGCTGATGTGAGATTGATTAGAATGAATTCGCACGTGATGAGCAAGTTGGAATTGATCACACCGGCCAGCAGACCGCCGGTGACAACATAAATGAAGAGAAACAGGGCCGACTCGGCAACCGTGGCTCGATGCGGCATCTTGGCAAAAAATGTTTTCGGCGAGAGCAAAATATCTTTTGCCTGGTAAAAGGAGTAGATGAAGGTTCCGCGCGCCTCGGGCGTGACCATGCGTTGAATGCGCGTTATTGTATCCAGCTGTGATTCGGCCATCTCATCCAGTTCTTCACTATCTGCAGGCTCATCAAAGTTTCGTTGTCTGCGCAGCTGACTGAGGCTGGTGACCGTTTCTTTTTTAACCGTCTTGATCGGTGCCTCCTGAGGGCGAGCCTTCTTACTGGGACGATCCTTACCGGTAATCAGACGAACGCTCGTCGGTAAACTTGGTCCGGCATGCTCGTCGCGACTTTGCAATGATTCACCACCGGTGCTACCATCAGATCCTGGATCGGGCATGGCAGCGCCTTGACTCGAATTCTTTTCGGCTTGGGGCTGGCCGGTTAGCCTTGTCTGCGGCGCATTGCCTGTCTGTCCGGCGCTCGTTCCGATCATGTCTTCAATGAATGGATTTACCGAACCTGAGGCGGGGTTTACATTTTGATTGCTGAGCGGGCCCTGGCTCGCAGCGGCTCGAGCATCCTGATCGGTCGCTTGTTGCAAGCCGGGGTTGTTCTGATGCGGAGGAGCAGCATTGATCCTCGGCTCGGCGGATTGCTGGAACTGTTGAAACGCTGGAGTTC
This sequence comes from Pseudomonadota bacterium, assembly GCA_021324135.1. GTDB lineage: Bacteria > Cyanobacteriota > Vampirovibrionia > Obscuribacterales > Obscuribacteraceae > JAJPJO01. The sequence goes on along the minus strand of JAJPJO010000430.1, from coordinate 5,680 downwards.
GAGCCATTTGCTGCGCGTGCTCCTGGGCTGCCGCCATGTTCGGGTCGCCGGAGAAGAAAAATGCCTGCTCGGCGGTCATGCCGCCTGGATAAAGGTGCTGACCGGCGCCCCCCTGACCTCCGGCTGGAAATTGCCTTTGCTGAACTGATGTGTCTTGAGAGAGCGCATGATGGTAGGCGCTGGAGCTGTCCTGATAAGGTCCCGTTTCAGGATGGCCAGACTCGCTTCCTGCAGCCGATTGACTGGGTGCATTCGCATCCGCACCGCCAGTGGTGGCATCGCCATCGAAGAAACCGGTCGGCATCTTGCGCTGCATCTGGATCGGTTGCACGCTCAAATCCCGGCTTTGAAACTGATTGAAGCTGTATCCAGGCAAAGCAAGGCTGGCGCCTTGCTCGGCCGCTCCATCCGCTGCTGTCTCAGGGAACGCCGGGCGCGGACCTTCGGCGGCGAGCACACTCGGATCGACGTCTAATTGAAAAAATGATTCCGGATCCTTGGCGGCCTCAAGGGGATTGGCACCGCCAGAAGTTCCGGCGGCGTTTTGTCCTGCGCCTGCTCTTTCATTTTTGTCCTGGTTTTCGGGCTCGCTCATTTCGACTCGCTTGCATGGTGCCTGCCAGTCTATAACTTCAACCGGTCATTACCTCTATACCCTTTTTATCCCCCGTGGCTTTAATGTAAACCAAAGACCCGGGCCTTCGCAAATGCCGTCCCGGCGGCAATTTACCGCTGGGGCAGCAAAAATCCCCCGAATTAACTCCAGGGGATTGAATGATTCAAATGGTTTTGAAGCTCTAGTTTTTCAATTCGGCTTCGGCGCGCAGCCAATCTTGAACATCGCTGCCATGGGTGCAGCCGCGCTCGAGCCAGATGTGATAAGCGCGTGTGGCAACCTGCTCGGCGGTTACGAAAGCGGTGATTTTAGCGGTCTTGCTTGTAGTGCCACCGTTTGTTTTCACTTCTTTTTCCGCTTTAGGGGCTACTGCTGTGCTCGCCTTTTCTTTGGCGGGTGGGCTTGCGGTAACAGAGGTCTTGGTCGTGGTCTCTGCGGCCTTGGTAGTTTTAGTGGTGGCTGTCTTCTCTTCAGCCTTCTTGGTCGTCGGCGTTTTCTTCGTTGCCATATCATCCTCCTGTCTTTGGTCTTTGCTCCACGGCTGAGAACACCAGGCCAGAGAGTCGGCTCAAAAACCAGGTAACAGTCTATCTCACAACTTTTGATTTGGCGCCTGGTTGTTACGCTTCATCAATATTGCGAGCAAAACTTCATGTTCTTAAAATACAGGCATGGTCACGGAAACGCCCGTGAATCAAGCTATTCGGGGAACTCGAATGCGACGGCTGAAATTCTGAACGATCAAAGAGAAGATTGAATTCGACTCAGCATTTCCTGTGTATATGCATGACGCTCTTGATTGATTGGTTTCTTGCGGGCCAGATCTTGAAGCGATGCTGCTTCTTGCAACTGACCTCGGCAGCGCAATCGATTACTCAATGCACTATATACGGTGAAGGCGGAATAACGTTTTGCCAGCAAAGATAATCTTCGGTGCGCCCGCGCCGCCAAAACCAGTTTGCCTTGCGCGGTCAGGTGTGCGGCATAATCGTAGAGGAAAAGAGCGAAGGCAGACATCACGCGTGGAGATCGCACTGCGGCATTGCTGTTCGTCTGCATCCAGTGGGCAAGAGCTAGCTCATAGAGCCTGCCGGCGCGATCTTCTGAACCAGTCATCGCGCATACATAAGCAAGATCTGTTGCTGCCTCTGCAATTCTTTCCGGTGTGCCGGAGACCTTAGCCCTGGCCAGTTCATTCTGGAAATGAAACATGGCATCAATCAAATTGCCTCGGGATAGTGCATCTCTGCCCAGCACATCATGAGACCAGTTCGTTCGCCCATCGGAGGCCGATACGGCAAAATCTTGCAGATCGTGACTCTCATGCGCTTTTGATTTTGCTTCCTCTTTCATTCGTCGCGCCTGACTATCCATTGGCGAGAAGTCATAGACAGTGTCATCGTCCAATCTCGCCCAGCTAGTATCATATGCGGTATCACTTAAATATGGCTCTTTATTGTTTGTCCCAAAAGGTTTCATTTTCTGAACGCCCTCGCTGGCAATCTATTCTGCGCACTCCGACTAAAAGCATTGTTGTAGTAACTACTTGCGTCACACCCAGCGTCTTATCGCTTTTGTCGTTGTTCGAGAGCAATCTGTCGAGCAATGTTCGGCCTGGGGGCAATGCCTTTTTTGCTGCCTGTTTTGGTTCGCTATATCTCCGCTGTATCCACCTACTGAAGGATATTGTCAATAATTTTAGATGTCAAGTGCAGGATAAAAACCCTGAGGTTATCAGAGGTGTATCCCGAGAAGCCTTTCGGGCAATGATTATGAAATGCTTAAGATGTGCTTGACTTCTATCATCGAACGATTTTCTCTTGTTCGCTGATAAAAAGTTATGCATAATGTCGCCTGGAATCCTCATTACGACGAGTATTTCGCATTGCTATCCAAGTACTACCAAGTCCATATACCTAGAAGCTGAGGTGTCCTCATGGGACTAAATTTGTACTACAAATCTGTCACGGCAAAGCCGATACCCGGAGCAAAACAGACCTTTATACTCCCGGACTTACAAAAGATTCAGCCCACCCAACCGATTCACGACAGTCGCAGCCTCTCCTCAGGCTACCGAGAGCTCTGCAAGAACAAGACTCTGGCGGGGCGCCGGGCTGCAAGACAATTCACTGGACAGGAACAATATAGCCCGCCCAACCGACTCAGGCAGGTCTCGAGGCTACGTCATAAAGAGAAGGCGCTCGCCTGGCGGCACGTGATCAGCGATCTCGCCCGCTATGTCATGAGCGGTTTTAACCGTTTCAACCCGGCTCGGGTTTTGGTTTCCGATCCATACGCGGACGCGCTGCGCCGGATCAGATAGGAATCGCTAAACATCAGCCGACAATTGCAAGGTCAAATCGAAAATTGGCGATGCGAATTACGCGGCTGCTACGGCAATCAGTCGAACTGCTTGCCTGTAACCGCCTAGTCATGAGAGCCTCGACACTGATGCTGATTGTGCGGAGCTTCAGCGCGTCAGTAAGCGCTCGATGAAAGTTATGATGTCGACTACGAGATAGGGAACGGTGCTGACTTCTTCGTGGAAGAGCGTCACCAAGAAAGCCACTCCACTAGTGATCAGAACGCTATAGAAAAGGACTATTCCTGCTATATGCATGATGAGTTACCGAGTTGGTGAGCAGCGAAGACCGGCTTAGAATCTCACTTTCTCGGTTAATGTCAGGTTAACGGACTCAATATCACAGAAATAATTCGTTTACATCAAACTCGTTTACATCAGTTCAGTGGCTGGCGCAACACTTGCACAGTCCGCGATTCTTCCAGTGCACGCCGACTAAAATCAAATTGCCCAGAGTGATCGAGTACAACTCAGCTCTGTCGCCGATCAGTGTATTTGCCCCGAAGACAGCCAGACTAACGAAACTCAAGCCCACGATCATGCCGATCAGAATGCCAATCTTGCGGTGCTTGAGGTAGCCCGGAACAATCGCAAATAGTGCGAAAGTCCATATAAAGCCGGCTAACCAGATATGGGATTGATGACCTTCTAAAAACTGCAAACCGAGAAAAGGCAGAAATGCAATCACGAACGGCATAGCCATGCAATGGATCAAACATAGTGTGGATGCGGCAATGCCGAGATTATCGAAAGATAGAATCGCCTTTTCGATCGCTTCTTCAGAGACCGGCGAGGCGTGAGCGTGTTGATGCTCGGCTTCTACCTGTAGGTCGGGGCAGCAGTTGTGCGCGGGATCGTTCATCAGTGGAGATTTATTAAGCTCAAGGGGAAACTCTTTCTCTATTTTGCATCAGTTTCGAGGCATTGAACGATCGCTCGTTTTACCTTGACATATACATTAATAGTGGGCTTGCCACTCAACAATGGGCGAGAATGGGGGAGCGACAGGACCGGCACCGGTCATGCACGACTTATTTGGCGCTCCGGCAAGCTCTGCACACGCCGAAGATTTCGAGAATGTGCCCCTTTACCTGGAATCCGTACTTGGACCTGATGCCTTCTTCAAGCTCTTCAATCAAGCATTGGTCGAGATGGACGCTCGAGCGGCAGGCTTCGCAAACCAGGTGATGGTGATGCTCGCCTGGCTTGATGAGTTCGTATCGTCTCTCGCCATCGCCCAGATCGACTGCTTGCACCAGACCAAGGCTGACCAGCGATTCTAGCGATCGGTATACGGTTGTCAGACCAGGTGCCTTGTCATTGTTGGTCCGCATGCGCCCATGAATATCCTGTGCGCTGGACAATTCACCTGTATGCTCGAGGACCTCAAGCACTTTTTTACAACCTTTTGTTAGCCTCATGGTCACTATCCTACCTTCATAGAACGCCAGGTTCTGCAAGAGTGAGACATCTCAGAATCTAACATATTAGCTGCCCGGCTTCCTTATGACATTTGGTCCTAACTCAGCGAAGACCCTTTTTTCATAATAACCAAGTCCTGTTCACATTGGTAAGATCACTTTGGATGATGTAGAGCCAGACCATTCTGCCTGTAGCGGAGTGGCAGTCGGCGCAAAGGTCGAGGCGAGCATCAGCCTGTTGTGCATGAGAAAGAGACCGGAACATGACGGATTCAGAAAACCGGGAAGGTTTAGAAAGCGCTAAGAAGAGACCGGATGAGGCAGCTCGACCTGCCGATGCGGGCGCCGACCAGGCCAATTTGGATACATCGTTTGCGATGAGCTTCAAGAGCACCTTTTGGGATCTGAAGAAGTATCCGGCAGATAAGATAATAGCGGCCAGTGCAGGTCAATCAGCGGGCACCACTGGCGGTGGAAGCAGCGGCGACAATCGCCCCGATCAGTCAGGGGAGAAACGCCCTCCGGCTGCCGGGAATAAAGTTCCAAACGTAAATGCTGATGAGATTGCCGAGTTGATGAGCCACGGCGCCGATGCAATTTGCGCGCCAGGTGGTTTGCATGCTCCGCACCACCCGTGGTTGCTCGGGGCGTTCGGGGGCAAGGTGAAGCCGCAAGGATTGCGGACAAAGGGAGCCGCACCGGGTGCCGAATCTGGTCCTGCTGCGAATCAGATTATCGTTGCAACGTCGGCGAACCCAGTTCCTGCTCAGGCGAGTCAGCCTCTGCCTGATGACACGGGCGCGATGGAGCCGATTGCCAATGCCGATGAGGATGAAGCGATTGCCGGTTCTCTAGACGAACGACCGACTACGGCGGCCTGGCAGGCTGTAGATGAAGACGACCAGACGGCAACAGTCGTGACGGGCTCAAATGTTGAGCGCCCAACTGCCTGGGCTTCTCCAGCGGCGGGGCCGACGGGGCAGCCTGGAGCCGGCCAGCCTCATGTACAAGGTCATGAGACTGCCGCGAAACCGGATAAAGTTACTGTCGCACCAAGAGTAGAGGCAGGTTCGCCACCAAAGGCGGATGCAGGTCCGGCTTCAAAGGCGGACGCAGGTCCGGCTTCAAAGGCGGACGCAGGTCCCGCTTCAAACCAGACGACGCAAGCTGCTCCTACTGCAGGTCCTGCGCGCACGCCCCGCTGGCTGGCGGGTCAGCCGGAAGCCGGGCAGACTGAGCCCAGCCATCCCGGCCCGAACCAAGGCAAACCAGCGCAGAGCG
>JAJPJO010000134.1 GCA_021324135.1 Pseudomonadota bacterium | reverse complement strand
TGAATCACCGCTGCACCCGAGATATGGCAATGAGCGAAATCTCGCCGTTAGACAGGACCTTCTGAACACAGCGTACTTGATCTCCGCATTCAAATTCCCAAATCTCATCTCCATTTGACTCATTCCGGCTTATGATTTCGAAAATATCCTTGCCTTTTGAGAGTGCATCTACTGGACGCCATACATCGGTCCCCTCTCCTAACAGTGCGACATAAATCTTTTTCACACTATGGTTCTCTTTCTGTGACTTCATGGATCTATCGGTCCTTTTGCGTTTGGCCCACATCAATATTGGAAGCCCGGGCCGCCAAAATGGATTATCGATTTTCATGTAGTAATTCGTCGTCGTCATGTTGGTACCATCTGTGATGCCAACGCTGCCTCGCCGAAATCTAAAATCGCCGCCGCCACCTCTTGATTCACTCCTACTATGCATGAGTCTGATCGCCTTCTGGTTCGACGACGTGAGCCCGAATCTCGACATGAAGACTTTTGCTTACGGCGCCGAAAATCGCAGCAATGTTATTCATGCTCGGGTTGCCGCGAGAAGAGAGCATTCTGTGTAAGCTCTTGGGGGGCACAGGAAGCTCTTGAGCAAGTGCTTCAAACCCTATTGTCGCATTGACCAAATCGCGTAAGATGAGGCGGGCCGCTTCGGGTTCTCCATTTAGGAAGAGCGTGCTCGCCTCATCAAGCAGCGCTCTTGCAAAAGCAGGATCGCGATTGACGCGTTCAATTACTGTTTCCCTAAAATTGCGTGTGAGAGCCATTCATGTCACCTCCTTACCTGGATCTTTCTTCTTTGCCTTCTTGAGCGCTTTCTTGCGCGCCTTGTATGCGGCAAATAGCTCGAGAGCTCTGTTGATGTCGGCCTGCTGCCTTTGTTTTGTTCCGCCGCCGAAGAGGATAACGAGTTCATCGCCGTCCTTAGCAAGATAGATCCTATATCCAGGTCCCCAATGTATCCTGTACTCACCGATACCTTGGAACCATCTAACTGCCGATGTATTGCCCAACTCAAGGCGCACTTTGGCAACGGTGACTTTTGCGGCGGCTTGTGCATCCAGTCCGTCAAACCACGTTTTGTACGGTTGGAACCGTCTTCCCGGATGTATTCCTCAACTCTCACATCAGAATAGTAACATATAGGTTACTATTTGTCAAAACTATTGCAAGGTCAAACTTTTCGCTGATAGACCCGCAAGCGATCGTTGAGATTCCACCAGGTGGGCAAATCAACAGTCTCAACCAGATTCCATTCTTTCTCCAGCAAGTCATGGAAGTTTGCATCGCCCATCCAGCCCGCTCGGCCTTCACCTATGTAAATCACTTCCTTGCCCTTGTAGACCGACAAGGCGTTAAACGCCATGGGCTCGTTGTGCGGCGGCCAGCACAGCAGCAAGGCGCAGTCGCTGTGTTTGCTCACCGCCGACTCATCAGCCTGCAGCACGTTGGTCCAGCTTTCGCCTGTTTGCGTGAAAACGCTGCCGCCCTTCTCCATCGGATTGGCATCATAGGCGGTGACAGCAACGCCCCTGGCTCTCAATAGCGATGCCCAATACCCGGAGCCGGCGCCGATCTCGACAATGGGGGCGTATTTGGCTATCGTCTTCAAGGCTTCCTCAGTGGGAACAGCCCAGGAGTATTTTTTCACCAGAACATCACGAGCCACGGCAAAAAGAGTGTCGTCGCTGAAACTCTTCTTCAATTCCTCGATGACCTCGAGGTAGGGATTGCTCGTTTGAGTGAAGACATCCCTTATGGTGGGCTGCGCGTCCTTTCTGCTCGGCAAAGCAGGCTTGGCCTTAGTCCAGTTCGGCTTCCGAGATTCTTTGAAGAGTGCCACCGCCTCCGGTATCATTCCCCAGTAGAGGTAGATGCCGCCAAGAAGAGCAGCGCTCTCTTTCATCAGATGCTCGAAATCGGGCATCGAGCTCGATAATTCAAGGGCGTTGCGCAGATGCGTTTCCGCCTCGTTGCGACGATTCAATTCGATCGTCGCTTTCGCTAGATTGTTGAGGGCTTGAACTCTGACCGGACTCTTGCTGTCATGGGCGCTAAACACTTCTAATGCCAGCTTCAGCTCCGGTTCGGCGAGCGCCCAGTTCGCTCTGAGCACGAAAATATGACCGAGTTTGGCGACTGCCTGAGCATACACTTCATCGCCACGCACGGACTGACCAAATCTGCTCTTGCGATTTTCAATGGCACGGATCACTATTGATTGTGCCTCGTCGTATCTGAACCAGCGCTCGAGATAAGCCGTGTACGACATGAGCCTGTCCGCCACTTCCGGATGCGATGGTCCCAATTGCTCTTCTCTCAGTTCGATCAGTTGGGCATAAACCGGTCCAAGATTGCGTGCATGTTCGCTCGGCCAAACCTCGGATCGCTCAATTATTCGCTCAACCGCGGAGACGAAATCTTGCCGCCTCGAACCCGACGCGTTTGCCAGGATCCTCAATACCAGTTGCAGGTCGGAGACACCTGCCTGGTTGGATGGCGGCGCTGAGGGATCTGCGCTCAGCATATACGTCTCGATTATCTCGACCAGTCCGTCTTCTCTGTCATCGACACCGAGCTTCTTGAGAGCGGCGGCCGCACCGTCGCTGGTGCTTTGCTTCGACATCTC
>JAJPJO010000165.1 GCA_021324135.1 Pseudomonadota bacterium | reverse complement strand
CAATAACCCATTGCCTCGGATGAACGCCGGGCTTCTCCGGAGACAGACAAGGACCTTCAAGATGGATGCCCAGCGGGCGCGCCAATGGTTCGTTCGACGGCTCGCTCGCGCTTGCAATCCAGCCTTCGATCAGCTCTACATTTTTGCGCAAATGCTTGATTTCGTCGGTAATCAAAGTGGGCAGAAAGCCAGTCACTCCTGCCCTGAGGAGTGATGAGCGCATCTTGTCGAATTCCGCTTTAGTGGGATCGCCCCATAAATTACAAGAAGGATCGCCATTTACCTGCAAGTCAATCAGACCAGGCGTTACATAACAACCCCTGGCATCCAGACGGCTTAAGCCCTGAGGGTCTTCCGCCCGGGGATGATTATCAGCAACTGCGGCAATGCGCCCGGTATCCACCCAAACATTTGTGAAGCGCTCCTCATGCGGAGTTATAACGTGTCCTCCCTCGATAACCAGATGACTCATTTTTTCCTAAATCCTGGATGTAAAATAAACTCGATCCCAAGTAATCAATCAAACACTATACCCTATATCGGTTCATCGATTGACCGGCTAGAACTTGGGGCATAATTGCTAAAGGCCCGACGAAGGATACCAGCACAGTAGACTATGACCGCAAATGAGCCGATGGCCAAGCCTGCAGAGGCGCTCGAACGCCCTAACGTTCAGGCATTGGTCAGCAAGATCGTCGAACTTCAAGAAAAATTGGTCGAGGCACAGGAGAAAAACCTGGTGCTCTCCACGCAGTTGAGAGAGCTTGAGATGACCGCCCGCGACGGAATGGACTTGAAAGCGGAGCTGTCGAACCAGAGCGCCCTTCTATCGGATAAGAGTCGCGAAAACAAACAGTTACATCAAGATCTGGCCCGTGTTTCTTCAATGCTGGAGCAAAAGATCAAAGAAATCGAAGAGCTGAAGGCCGGCTTGCAAGATGTGCAACATCAACTCAGGCAGCGCGAATCAGAGCGCGATCTTTTGGCCGTCATGCTTACTGAAAAAGAAAAAGAGATGGGTCGCACGACCGGCACGTATCAAATGGAAGCAAAAGACGCCGGCGGTGGCGGCGGCGGCTGGTTCAACAAATTCAAAGGAAAGAATCAATAGCTCCTTCGCTTGATTCATTGACCGAACTGAAGCACGTCGTTGTTGCTGTTAATCGGGTCTGAACTGATGCTTTGCGAAGACGGACTCGATGGCCTTGGCTGCGCGGGAGCGCTTGGAAATGATTCGGGTTTCATGCTTTGGGGTCCGGGCAATTCAGGAGGTTGATTGCCAAAGTCGGCAGGAGCGCCGGGCATGCCTTGCGCCGGTGCGAAGCCCTGAGGATTGGCTCCGACATGATTCTGGCTCGAGCCGAGCATAGGCGGCATGCCGTTTCTGCCCATCTTCCCTTTGAATGTCGAATCAAGCAGGCTGCCGATGCCGCTGGCATTGACGCTCGTCGTCCGGCCCCACCAATGTTTCTTGGTGGTAAAGTTGTCGCCGAGAATGGTGTGAGCCTGGATCTCTCGGTTGCCAAACAATCCTTTTTTGGTGGCAATTCCATTGCCAAGAACGTTCACTTCGGTTTGCTTCGTACCGAGGATGCTCTTCTTCTCGGCAAAACCATCCCCGAAACGATCCTTGGCCACTTTCGTCTTGTTGCCGAACCAACCTTTCTTAATACTTATCTCATCTCCGGATCCATCCTGAGCGGTGAAATTCATCGGCCATGCCCAGGCGCTCTGGCAAAGCACACCAAGAGCAAGAGCGGTGGTGATAACGGAAGCAGCCTTAATCACTTGAATTACCTCACGTGCATTTAGACCAGTTGACTCTCGTTCAAAGGCACATGTTCCCAGAGCCTGAAAGCCAGGATCTGAGCGACTTCACCTGCTAGAATTGGAGCGGCTGACATTATCGCATTGCATCCAAAAAAAATCGTACGTTGAAAACGATAAAAGATCGATTGTTGAGTGGCGACAAACGGGCTCTGGCACGAGCTATCACCATTGTTGAAAGCGGCGGCAAAGAAGCTGCCGATCTGGTGAAAGATCTGTTTCAATATGCCGGTCGCGCGCACTTGATTGGTATCACCGGCTCACCCGGTGTCGGCAAATCAACGCTCGTGGACGCGCTTGTCAGCGAGATCAGAAAGGAAGGGAAGAAGGTGGCGGTCTTGGCCATCGATCCCTCTAGCCCGTTTACCGGTGGCGCCATCCTTGGTGACAGAATCCGCATGCAAGATCACACCATGGATGAAAATGTGTACATTCGCTCCATGGCAAACCGCGGGCACACAGGCGGTGTTTCGCTGGGAACATACGATGCCATAAGAATGCTCGAGGCATTCGGATTCGAAATCATCATTATTGAAACGGTTGGTGTCGGTCAGTCGGAGTTGGCGATTGCCAAAACTGCAGACACGACAATTCTGGTCCTCATGCCTGGCTCCGGCGATGATATTCAAGCCATCAAATCCGGTATCATGGAGATTGGCGATATATTCGTCGTCAACAAAGGCGATTTGCCGGGAGCCAACAAGTCGGCAACTGAAATCATCGCCAGCCTCGAGCTTACGCATAACCCATCGGGTTGGCACCCACCGGTCCTTGTCGCCATCTCCGAAAGCGGGGAAGGAGTCGAGCGAATCTGGGAAGCGGCAAAGAAACACAAAATGTTTCTTGAGGAATCAAATCAATTGTCGCAGCGAAGAAAAAATAAAGTTCAATCAGAGCTGTCTGAGATGGTGGCGGAGATTGCCCGCCAGAATCTGGCCGAGTCATTGGAGCGTTCGCAGGAAATCCGCGATGCCCTTGCCGATGTGGTGGCGGGGAAGTTGGATCCTCACACAGCAGCCGATGGGATCTTGAGAAATATTTTCAATCATCAAGTGGAAGCCTGAGCTGGGATCGCACCGTGTACGGTGCAGGCAGCTGGATTTAGCGAGGATCTTCTTGTGCCGTCTCCTCTTTTGTTTCAGCTTCATTCGCGCTATCGATTGTCGTTCCTTGCTGAAGGCAATAATTCAGCGCTGACAGGACCTGATTTTTCTCGCTCGCATCAGGCTTCTTCATCTGTTCGATACACTCCAGATCTTTTCTAAAGAGGTACGCGGCTCTGCCCCAATCCTTTGCATTGTAATATTTGATGCCCCAGTTCCAATAGGCAACGCGCAGATTGTCCATGGCAATTTTGTATTTCGGGCAGCGCGTCAGACACCTTTCGAGAGTATGAATGGCAGACTCGAAATCTTCCTTTAAAATCTCCTTGGTTGCTTTATTGTTCAACTCAATCACTTCGCTGTCCGCCTGGTCATCTTTCAAAAGCTTCGGCCCGACGGCGAGGATGCAGAGGATCGTGTTCTTATCGCGCTCCGTCAGCCTCACCTGCTCAGCCGACTCGTTTTCATTCACATGATCTATGGCTGCCATGATGTCGCCGCTGACCGGACTATGCCCCTGAATGCCAAGGGCATGTCCTATCTCATGCAAGCAAATTGCTTTCATCGTGGCATCCTCGGCACTATCATGAGTTTTCTTTACATAGAGGGCAACGGTGGCACGGGACAATCCCAGTCGATCATCAAATGCCTGCGATACGCCTTCGGCTTGTTTGCCGGGCTTTGACTCGAAATGAACGAAGATTCCATACTCGGGCAGCTTATCGACAAAACGAAAAGTGATCGCCCCATTTGAGGCTTCCGTCCATTCCGAACATGCGCTTTTCAGAATTTGGATAAACGCAGGCCGAAAGTTACGAACACCATCGGCCGGATAAACATAAACCGGTATCGGCATACGGCTCGCCGGCCAGCAGTTCAAATACTGACTGTCCAGGCTTTTATAAAAGTTTGGTTTCTTGAAAATCGGATCGGACTGATCCGCCGCCAGTGCTGCATAAACTGATGTTCCGGACGGCAGAGAAAACTGCCACACTAAAAATAACAGCCAGATCAGTATGATACGCTTCATTAGAAATTTCCACGATCAGTGACCAGAAGAAATTATGCCCGCACACTAAAGTGTCTAAAACGTATTCCGACGAAGGATCGTGGTGCTTGCGGTCAGGTCCTGGGCAATGAATTGAGGTTGTGCCATTGTGCCACCACCTGTAATGCTTGACCGGCGGCTAGTCGGTTTGTCCGATCGGTGATTGCTTCACTCAGACAGACTCTGCACTGCTATTTGAGCAGGAAGAACCTAGAATCCTCGAGGCAAGAACGTGCCGATTTTGATCAGGGTGGAGCTACTTCTGCCGGCGAGCAGATCTTCGTAGTTTCTCCTCAGTGTGGGCAAGTCCTTTGAGAGCATCATGTAATAATCGAAGCAGCCGTCGAAATTTCTCTTGCTTGTTATGCCGATCGGGTCTGGCATGCGCCCAGTCAGTCTTTCCAATTCAGGATTGACCTTCTGATTCACGGCGGCGACCATGGCATGAAGCGCTCCGGCACAACCGAGAGCTGTTGCATTTTCATTTGTGGCGGACAATTGAAAGAGCTTCTGCAAAAGCTCAATGCTTTTGAGGCTCCAACCATTGCCGTGCAGAGCGTCACTGAGCAAGCTGTTCTCACCGTTAGGCAGCTCGGGGCTCATCGCACAACCGATCTGCGAACCTCTAACTTCGAATCTTGGCATGACAAACCTCCCCTGACGGCGGAAACTGCCAGGCATCATTGGATGGACTAAAGGCATGCTACCTGCTGTTTATGACAACTTTGAACCAAACTTGGAAGGGTCATCGAAGCTTATGAATGAGCAAACGACAATTAAACGACCCGTCAGTACGGCGCTAATGCGCCGATTTGCTGGTCGTGCATTCCGGATAAAGCTCGAGGTGCTCCAGGTTTAGCCTTTGGATTGAGCCTTCCTTGCCCACAGGAAGTAAACGGGAAGTCCAGAGAGGATGATTAAAAGACCGGCACCGCTGTACTGCGGATTAGAACAGATCTGGCCGAGCATCACTGCCGATGCCAGCACCACGTATAGTGCGGGAAGAAAGGGATACAAAGGAGTTTTGAAAGGACGTTCTCGATCTTTTTCCTTCTTGCGAAGAACGAAGGTGGCAGCGACAGTGAGCACATAGAAAAGAAGGGCGGCGAATACCACATACTCTAAAAGCTGGCTGTATGTTCCCGTCAGGCAAAGAAGTGCTGACCAGACGCCCTGCAGTATCAGACCGAAGACGGGAACATTCGTCCTGGCATGCAACAAGCCGGCATTCTTGAAGAAAAGTCCATCTCGAGCCATGGCATAGTAGAGCCGTGGACCAGCCAGAATCAACCCATTGAGAGCGCCCAGGGTTGAAATCATGATCGCGCAAGCCATTACTTTTTCACCGATGCTGCCCATGATCACCTCGAGAGCCGCCGTTCCTACCCTGTCGGAGGACGCCCACTTGATGCCGCGATCGAGAACCGTTGCACCATTGGCAGTACCATCAAAAGGCAGAAGCAGAAGATAGATGACATTGGTCAAGAAATAGAGCAGGCAAACAAGGGCCGTACCTAACAACAAACTCTTCGGTAAAGTCTTGACCGGATCTTTGACTTCCTCACCGGCAAAGGTGACGTTATTCCAGGCATCGCTCGCGAAGAGCGGACCGACGAGCGCCACCGAAAAGGCGGCCAGTAAAGGCAGCCCCTGGAGAAGCTGACCGGACTTATCCTTGGCTTCCCAAAACGCTGACATGTTCGCCGTCAGGTTATTCCAGCCAAAATGATGATCGAACATCAAGAAGCCGACTACTATCAACGTAAAGAGAACCGCGACCTTTATCGTCGTGAACGTCGTTTGAATGAACTTGGCCAGATGGATGCCACCGCAATTGATGGCAGTCAAAACGGCCAGCAAGATCATCGCCACAAATTGCGTCGTCGAAAATTTCCAGAAGGGCAAATCGATCAGTGCGTTTTTCTCCGATATATAAGGTACGAGCACGCCGAGAAATTTTGCAAACGCCACGGCGACAGCGGCATTCGTGCCGCTCTGGATAACCAGGAACAAAGTCCAGCCGTAGAGGAAACCGAAAAGCTTTCCATAGGCCTCGCGCAGAAAAATATACTGCCCGCCTGCATGCGGATACATAGAAGACATCTCGCCGTAGCAAGCGGCGGCGCTTATCGTCAAAAATCCTGCGAAAAGCCAGGCAGCCAAGAACCAGCCGGGGCAGCCTACATTGCGCGCCGTCTCGGCCGCGACGATGAAGATGCCCGATCCGATCATCGAGCCTACGACGATGGCTGATGAGTCCACGAGGCCGAGGGCACGATGAAACTGCCCGCCTTCGGGTTTGTGCTCAACAATCGCGCTGGTCGATTCCTTTCCCGCTTCCTGATTTTGCTCTTCCATCACTTAACGCCTGTTTCGTCCTGGAGATTATTGATAACTATCTCGTCAATCACTTGATGTCCTGCGGCTTTTAGCCTCGTTGAGGCCCGCGCTTTCATCTATATCCGCTCAGACTATGAATCGCAATACTGTCGCCCTATTTCTCTAAATACTTTCATCTTGTCGCAAGTCAGCACTGGATCAGGAAAGCAGAAAACCTTACGCTTATGTCATGCAATAATACATCCGATCGCATATCCACTTACTATGTCGATTGGCTTGACGTGCCGTTTTTCAAACAATACGATCAGATGCCTGGGCGAATCGTTACATAAGTTCGCCGAGCATACAAGCCCCAGCCGACAACGATGTACTTCGCATGTCTAAAATCGCTATTATCAGCCAACCCGATCAAGGCGTCCTTATTGATGTCAGTGGATGCACGACGCTAAAGGAAGCCCTCGAGCATCTTAGCTCGACACTTCAAGTCTCAAGTCAGTTTTGGAAAGGAATGAACGTCTCGCTCAACCTCGGCAAGCTCGAGCTCGGCACCAGCGAGATATCACAAATTCTGGCACTGGCAAAAGGAGTCGGCATCCAGCCGTCGGGTGTATATACGAACCACGATACCACTCGAGAATCGCTGTTGAAAAACGGTGTGCCGCTTGGCAGTGGCACTCCTATGACACTACCTACGGTGCCGCTCGATCTCTACAATCACTACAGCTCCGAAATCGACGAGCAAGAGAAGAAAAAAGGCAACTCCGCCATCGCTACAATAAAGATGAGAATGGCTGATGCGATCGGGCAAAAAAAGGTCTCGAAAGGGGACGATCACCCGGAGAGCTTGCTCGAGGATATGGCACCGCTGGAAGGCGAAGCCAACGATGAGCAGGCAAAGTCCAAGCCCAGCCAGATGAAGGTTCGCAAGAAAGTCTCACTGGACGGCAGACCAGCGCCTCCAGTCGACAGTGAAAATGGCAACACCGCCAAACATGTCCAGATGGCTGATACAAACACGGCCATTGCCGAGTCGAAATCAGAGCCGGCCGATGCCGCTGTGGCAATCGATGTAACTGCGCCCGTGCTTGAAGATCCAATCGAAGCTCTATTAAAGGAAGCAGTTAGCCAAGCCACTGAAGCGCCGCAAGAAAACAGCGATGATGTGGAATGCGATGCCGAGGAAGTTACCGAGGCTGAAGATTCGATTGCAGTGACTGCCGAATGCGCAGCCGAAGAATGCGAAGCTGCAGAAACCGTCGAAGCCGATGCGCTGGAAGCGCAGGACGATCCTATTAACTGTCCAAACACACTCTATCTGCAGCAGAACCTGCGATCGGGTCAGACAGTCAGCCACAAGGGCCATCTGGTAATCATCGGTGATATCAATCCCGGTGCCGAGGTAATGGCCGAAGGCGATATCACGGTCTGGGGCAGTCTCAGAGGCGTAGCCCATGCGGGCATCGGCGGCAACGTCAATGCCGAGATCCGCGCCTTGAAGTTGCAACCGATTCAAATCAGAATCGCGCAGGCGATTGCGCGTGCTCCTGATCGTCCGCGTTTGAGCTACGCTCAAGACAATGGTCCGGAGACAGCGCGCATTGTGGCAGGCAAAATCAAGGTCTTCAGATCGAGGCTGGAATAGCGATCGAATTACCTTCAGAACTGAAGGTTCAAAGTATCTAAGCAAACACTTCAACACTAAGTAAACACTGATAAAAGGTACAGGGAATGAGTGGTCGAGTAATAGTCATAACATCCGGAAAAGGTGGGGTCGGCAAAACTACTGCGTCGGCCAATATCGGAGTCGCCCTGGCTGGTACCGGAGCGAGTGTCGCCATGGTCGACATGGACATCGGACTGCGCAACCTCGATATCCTCATGGGTCTCGAGAATCGCGTCGTCTACAACCTCGTCGATGTAGTCGAAGAGCGCTGCAAACTTCGCCAGGCGCTGGTGAAAGATAAGCGCATGCCCAACTTGAGCTTGCTTCCGGCAGCACAAACTCGCGATAAATCAGCAGTTACCGCCGATCAAATGAAAGAGTTGTGCCAGGAATTGAGCTCGATTTTCGAGTTCGTGATCATGGACAGCCCGGCCGGCATCGAGCAAGGCTTCCAAAATGCCGTTGCCGGAGCCCACGAAGCGATCGTCGTCACGACACCGGAGATGTCCGCCGTGCGCGACGCCGATCGAATCATCGGTCTGCTCGAAGCACGCAAAGATGAGATCGAGCAATATCGGCTGGTGGTCAATCGCTACCGTCCGAATATGGTTCAACAAAACGATATGATGTCGGTTGAAGACGTGCTCGAAATTCTTTCCGTCGACTTGCTGGGCGTTGTGCCTGAAGACGAGGAGATCATTGTTTCGACAAACAAAGGCGAGCCTGTGGCCGGAACCGATAACACGCGCTCCGGTCTAGCCTTCCGCAACATCGCCAGAAGATTGAGAGGCGAAGAAGTTCCGATTATGGATTTTTCAAATCAGAATCAGAGCTGGATAAACAGGATTGTAAACTTCTTCAACCCGGTCCGGGTCTAACAGGAGGAAGTAACGGTGCAAGTTTGGAACATTTTTGCGCGTTTCCGATCGACAACGGTCCGAACGACTGCAAAGGATAGAATGCGCTCGATGCTGACCTACGACCGGCTTGAGCTTCCCGCCGGACGGCTTGAATGTCTCGAGGAAGAATTGATGGCCGTTGTGTCAAGATATTTCGAGCTTGACAAGAGCACAACGCAGTTCGATCTGCAACAATATGATCGCAAGGCATCTTTGATTGCCAATTTTCCCCTTCTGCGGTCTAAATGCTGATCGAAAGCTAATCATTGAACACCACTTTTAGACGAAACAACTTCGACGACATAGTCAATGTCATCTCGCAACTAACCGCGGGAATCGACTTCTGGCTTCTTGGTGCGACCGGATTTCTTCTCTATACCGGGTTGAATGTCTTGCGCTGCTCGGCGCAAACCTATGGTTATTTCGAGAAGCAATTCGAGTTTTTCCTCGCCGGGCTCGTGATCTTGATTGCCGTCAGCCGAATTCCTTACCGTTTCTGGCTAAAACCATGGGTGATACCAATCATATATATAGGCAACCTGCTCTTGCTCGCTGCTGTTGTGGTGATCGGGCATGAAGGACATGGTGCGCAACGATGGTTGGCTCTGGGACCGGTGACGCTGCAGCCGTCGGAGCTAGCCAAGATTGTCGTCATCTTCACTCTGGCTGCCTGGTTTAAACGCTTTCCCGTACGTGGCTTTTTCGACATTTTTAAAGCTCTGGCTATCATTGTCCCCCCGGCCTTTCTCGTTTTCAAGCAACCGGACCTGGGAACGTCATTGACGTTTGGCGCCGTTTTCATCGGCATGGCATTTTGGGCCGGTGCCACCATCACCGATGTCTTCGTTTTAGCCAGCCCGGTCGCCAGTCTGATTTTGAGCGCTGTAGATATGCAATGGGCGCTTTATTTCATCGCCGCGGTTGGCCTCCTCCTGCTCGTCACCTGGCGCATAAAGTCGTGGCATTTCTTAGTCCGTTTGCTGCTTATAGTGGCAATCATGGGAGCGAATTATGCTGCGACAGTAGCTCGCCCGCATCTCTGGGGACACCTCAAGGATTACCAGCAGAAGCGTCTGACCAGCTTCGTCAATCCCTGGTCTGATCCCAGGGGGTCCGGCTATCACATTCTGCAAAGTCTGATTGCCATCGGTAGCGGTGGCGTGCAGGGTACCGGATTGGGCAAGGGAAACCAGAGTCAGGGCGCCTTCATACCTGAGCGCCATACCGACTTTATCTTTGCCGTCATCGGTGAGGAGCTGGGCTTCAAGGTAACCGTGCTTGTCGTCATTGCTTACACGATTATCTGTGTGCGCGCTTTAATTATCGCCTTCAATTGTCGCGGTGATCCAGCCGGCAGCACCATGGCGATTGGACTGATGTGCATGTTCATCTTCCACGCCTTCATCAACATGGGGATGACGATGGGCATGATGCCGGTAACAGGTGTGCCTTTGCCATTTCTTTCCTATGGGGGAACGGCGCTGATTGTCGATCTGACCTGTATCGGCTTGCTGCAATCGATTCATCTCTACAACCCGCCGCCCAAGAAAGATGTCTGGGCTTCGCTCTAGCAGTTATGGTCACTTCCATGCACAGACGGGCGCTGGTCCGACCACCCGGACCGAACTTTAAGGATGGATTGACCGAGGCTGCGCTCGGCGCGCCTGATTATCACCTGGCTCTGGCTCAGCATGAGGGCTATTGCCGGGCTCTGGCGATGTGCGGTCTCGAGTTGATAACTCTGCCGCCGGATCCCAATTATCCCGACAGTTGCTTTGTTGAAGACGCGGCCGTGATCATCGATGGTATTGCCGTAATCACGAGAATCGGACATGCCGCTCGCCGAGGCGAAGAGAAGGCGGTTGGCGCGGCTCTTGCCGACTTCAAACAGATCCTGAACATTGAAGAGCCCGGCACCGTCGATGGTGGCGACGTGATGCTTCTTGCTGACCATTTGTTCGTTGGGCTTTCTCGAAGAACGAATCGAGAAGGCGCTGAGCAGCTTATGGAGATCGCAAGATCAGCCGGCAAAAGTGCCTCGGCAATACCTGTCAGTGATTTTCTGCATTTGAAAACGTTCGTTTCACCAATTGCCGACGACACTATTCTGCTTCTGAAAGATACAATTTCCGCCACTTACTTTGAGATGGTGAGAAACATAATCGAGGTGCCTCGCGAAGAGCATTGGGCAGCGAATTGTATAGGTATAAACGGATTTGCCGTAGCACCAGCCGGATGCGATAAAACCAGGGCATCCCTGGAAAAGGCGGGTAAGACGGTCTTTTCCGTCGACGTTTCGGAATTTCAGAAAATGGATGGGCGACTTACATGCTTATCCGTCCTCATCTAGTCCGCTTATTAAAGCTGACCCATGTAAACTCATTTATCAAAACTCTTCCAGGAATCGATCATCTTCTGTCTCTTTCTAAACTCGCCCTGCAGCTTAGTCGAGGCAGGATCGAAGATATCATCAAAATCTTGCAGAGCACGGTTTCCTGCCATGATCGCACCGGTCAACCAGAGAGCTTTGGTCACTGGTTCGGGATCGACAATGGCCGCCAACGATTCCAATGCCGTCAGCCCGGTCATGAGTAGAGTTTCAGCGGACCGTTCGGCAATGCGGCCATAGGTGGCTCCCCTGAGTTCGCTTCGCTGAGCCTTGTCATCGAGCATGAGCTCCATAATTTGCAGTTGCTTTTGAGTTATTTTGTCTGAAGGTTTGTCAGATTCTGCGAAGATTCTGTCATGAGCCCTGTTGAAATAAGACGCTGACGATAGACTATTGATCGGATCAGTAGATAGATTCTGAATGTCGTCGAAATGCGTTTGCAGTACTCCTGCCACCGCCTTCACCTTCTGATCGCCCGTCGTATTTCTTATGTCATCGAGATCCTGTCTGCTCAAATCTTTGCGACCCTGCATCATCAAATGCACTGTATCAATGAATAATGATGGGTTGCGAACTTCCTTATCTATAGGCTGTGAAAAAGCGTTATCCATTTTGTTCTCCATCTAAATGTCGTCTCCAACATTTGCAGCCTGGGCTGAAGTGCTGCAGAAACGTGCTTAGTGCCACAATTCCACGATAGAGTTGCGGGCGTGCAAGGTGCGTGCAACGGTATGGGCAAACTACGCAGGAGCCAGAAAACGAAGCAATTGCGCTTTGAAAATTAAGCGCATTGGTTTATCATTTCGCGAATGTTGCGGCACGGCGGAGAAATTGGTTGTGAACAAAGAGCAATCTCGACAAACAGCGCTTCTGCTCATCGATATTCAGGAGGGGTTTGATAACCCGCGCTGGGGGACCAGGAATAATCCCGCCGCTGAGCAAAATGCGGCGCGCCTGCTGAAGTTCTTCCGTGAGAATGGCATGCCAGTCTTCCACATTCAGCATCAATCGACAGAACCGGATTCTCCCCTCAGACCTGAGTTACCCGGCTGCTCAATCAAAGAGATAGTGCGTCCCATCAGTGGAGAGCCGGTAATCGCGAAGCAAGTGAACAGTGCTTTCATCGGCACCGACCTAGAGGCAAGACTCAGGCGTCAGGGGATCAGCGAACTGGTGATCGCAGGCCTAACGACCGACCATTGCGTTTCGACCACAACTAGAATGGGCGGCAATCTTGGTTTTCGCTGCTTTGTCGCGGCCGATGCAACAGCCACATTCAACCGCACCGGATATGACGGCAGAATATGGAATGCAGAAGACATTTATTCATCAGCCTTAGCAAGTCTGCATAACGAGTTTGCCACGGTTCGAAGCACCGATGAGCTATTGGTTGAACTGAAAAGCCGGCTGGCCGCGCCAGTCTGATTGCAGCCAAACAGTTCAGCATCTGTACTGCCGATCACTGCTGGAAGTGTTCTCCAGAAGGAACATTCGCGGCCGAAACTACTACAGTAGGAGTGTCCGCACCTCATGAAGCACACCGATGCACAAGCAGCTCACAAAGTGGATGAAATACCAGAAAGAGCGATTTCCTCTGGGCAAGTACTCATTGCTGGTCGCCGCCTTCTCAGCCTCCGGGCTGTCCCTCTCGTATCTACTTACCAATGCTCGGCATCCTCTTACGGCGCAGATGTTCATCGTCGCCTTCATAACCACTTTCTTGATCTTTTTCCAATTGCGTGTTGCAGATGAGCATAAGGACTTCGAGTTTGACGCCAAGTATCACCCCGAGCGACCGGTGCCTCGAGGTCTTGTTTCTCTGCGCGAGTTACGAGTACTGGCCGGCGTGAGTGCCTTTGTTCAATTGGCTCTTTGTCTGTCGCTCAATCCCGTCTTGCTGTTCCCACTAGCGGCAGCATGGCTTTACATGTGGCTTATGACCGTAGAGTTTTTCGCCGGCGACTGGTTGAGGAAGCACCCCATCCTTTATATGCTTTCGCACATGTGTATCCTATTCTTCACAGACCTGTTCATAACCTCATGCCATTTCATGGTTTCAAATGTGGTGCCGCCTCCGGCTCTGGCATATTTTCTGGCGACCAGCTTTTGCCTGGGTGTGGTGATCGAGTTGGGCAGAAAGATCAAGTCGCCGCAGGACGAGACGAATGCCGGAGACACATATAGCCATCTTTGGGGTCATCAGGCAGCCGTGAAGATCTGGCTGACAGCCATTGCTGCATCCTTTCTGTTCGCCATTCTGACAGCAGCACAAATCAACGCCGAGGGCAACGCCCTAATCGTTCTCCTCGTACTGTTCGGGCTCTGCAAGACAACCGGCAAGATGTTCGTCATGAAACCGAGCACCTGGGCAGCAAGGAAGATCGACAATCTATCAGGTACCTGGGCTCTGGCTACCTACCTGGTACTGGGTTTGATACCACTGGTTCTCTACCGCTTTTTCAGCTGAGTGAGGTCTGAATTATGGCTACTTCAATGTTTGTTCCCTCTGTCCCGGCTGCTTCTAGTGCACCGCCTCTAAGGGCGGTGACCGGCAATGACGACCCTGGACAGGTAGGGTCCAAAGCATCCAAACTCAAGGCATTGAGCGATGCCGGTTTGAGAGTACCGGCTTTCTTCGTCATACCCCAGGAAGCATTTTTTCAATGCCTTCAGCCCGATGTGAAAAACGAGTTCAGCCGCATGGATTCAGCAGAGAGAACCAATGCTGTTGCCTCCATGAGCATGACGAAGGAAATGGCCGATCAAATAGATTGGACGATTAAGGGTCTGTCCTGGCAAGACGAAAGGCTTGCCGTCAGGTCATCCTCAAGCGAGGAGGATGGGATCAAGTTGTCCTTTGCAGGGCAGTTCGCTTCCTACCTGAATGTCACCGGCGGCGAAATTAGCCGCGCTGTCGAGCAAGTCTGGCGCTCGGGCTTCAGCAAGCAAGTTGCAGCTTACCGCTGGCTGAACGGTTTGACGGCGCCGCTGCAACCACCGGCGGTGATTGTTCAACTAATGGTTTCCGCTAAGTACGCCGGTGTCGCATTCGGTGCCAATCCTCTTAACGGTGATACCGGGATCGTAACCATTTCTGCCGTCACCGGATATGGTGACAAATTGGTGTCGGGAGAGGTTGACTCTGCTACTTACATGCTGCGAGGCAGCAAGGTTGAAAGTAAGCACCGACCGGAACTTGCTCCTCTAGAGGCGGAGCAACTATCTGCAATTGCAGCCCTGGTTCGCTCGGCGGAGAAAGTCTTCGGATCTCATCAAGACATAGAATGGGCGATCGATCAAAAAGGCGATTTGTATATTTTGCAATCAAGACCGATCACCGCCCTCGGTGCTCAGCAAACAAGCGGCTGCAGTGATTCAAATACCGATCAGGCAGCGGCATCCGGCAACCAAAAATCGCCAGGTCTGGAACCGATCGAGATTTTCGACAACAGCAACATAGGAGAAAGCTATCCCGGCATTACCACTCCATTGACGTTCTCCTTCGCTCGCAAGGCTTACCAATATGTTTATGAGCAATTTTGTCGACTGATGGGTGTCAGCGAAGCACAAATAAGACAGCATGCTCACGTTTTTCCAAAGATGCTTGGTCTGATCTGTGGACGAATCTATTACAACCTGATCAATTGGTATCGCCTTTTGTCGCTCTTCCCAGGATTCAAGATCAATAGAGGCTTCATGGAGCAAATGATGGGTGTGAAGGAAGCGCTCCCCCGGGAACTCTCAGCCGAATTCGACAGCCAACCGAGTCAGGCTCAAAGACTTGTCGAGACGGCGCGAGTTGCCTTCCTTCTTCCTGTCCTTATCTTCAAATGGCTTGCTCTTCCAATAGACATCGCTCGCTTCCACAAAAGAGTTGAGCGTTCACTAAAGAGCGTGCCCGGCGGACTTCAAGAATTGAATGCGAGCGAAATAGCAGCACTCTACAGAAGACTGGAGCGCCAGTTGCTCTTGAGGTGGGATGCACCAATCATCAACGATTTTTTCGCTATGGTCTCCTTTGGTGTCCTGCGCGCGCTTTGCACTAAATGGTTCGACCAAAAACATGCGGGCATCGCTAATCAGTTGCTCTGCGGCGAAAGCGGAATCATCAGCACTGAACCCGTGAGGTGTATGCAGCACCTCGCCGATATGGCACGCCATCAGCCCGAGCTTCTCAGTCTTCTGACCGCTACCGCTGCTGATGATGTAGTTGCAGAGCCGGGCGTCCTCGAGTCGCGCTTCCAAAACTATCCAGCGTTTCATGACGCCTTATCGCAATACTTGAAAAAGTTCGGCGATCGTTGCACAGGTGAGTTGAAACTGGAGAGTCGCACCTTAACGGACAATCCGCGCACCTTGTTACAGGCGATTGCCAATTTGGCGCGCACTGCCAACGCCAGCATTGCGCTTGGCGAAGAGGACAGAACCAATAATGCCGCAAGCTCACGACTGGAGGCCGAGGAAGCCGTTCGACAGGACTTGCATGGCAAACCAGTCAAATCGGTTGTT
>JAJPJO010000076.1 GCA_021324135.1 Pseudomonadota bacterium | reverse complement strand
TCATTGAAATTGATGGCCCAGAAACACGAGCAGACCTCGCGGCAATTGAGCGAACTCAAGTCGGACTGCGAGAATCTCGAGCGGCAATCTCGCGACGTGGAGAGGCGTCGTGCCGACCTGCTTGCGCTCATCGATCGCTCCCGAGAAATAGAGGAAAAAGCCGAGGAGTTCAATCAAATAAAAGATGAACTGGAGCAATTGGATTCCAGGGCCTACAAGGCTCAGGGTCTGCTCGAGCGGCGAATGCAGTTGCAGTCCGAGCTTTCAATGATGCGCAGCCGGCTCGAGGTGGAGCTGGAGCACTGCCGCTCGGAACTTTCCGCTCTCAAAAGGAAAATCGAAACGCTCTCAGCTGATACCGCCAATGGTGACAAGATCAGCGCCTCATACCAGGAGTTTAAGAACCTTCTGAAGGAGGAGTCTTTGCTGGCACAAAAGCAGGACGCCTTCACGCGTTTGAGCGAGCGCATGAATCAACTTCACACCATTGTTGTCGAATGCCAGATCAAACTGGAAGCTGAAATAGGGCAAAAGGAAATTGCCCTTTCAGATTTAGACGAGCTTCTCAAGGGCGAAACGCTGCTTCTCGATCAGCACCAGGCTCTCGAGCAAGAGGCAAAAGAGCTCGATCGCATCGAAGCTGAGTTCGAACTGGTAGAGCAGCGCGGGCTCTCAATAAAATCCGAACTGGAGGGCCAAGAGGCGAAAGTCGAAGAGATAAAGCGCCGACAGAAGGAAACAGCTCAAAAGATTGATGAGTTGAAGGAGCACAAACACAGCAGTATTTGCCCGCTCTGCTCGGCCCCTATCGTCGATCGCCTGGCAGTGATAAACCGATACGATCTTGAAATCAAATCGCTGGCAGCCGAGCTGATGGAAGTTTCGAAAACCACAGGCGAACTGGAGGAAGAGCGCAGCACAATGCGCAACCAGTACCTCCTGCTCAAGAAGCAATTGGAAAAACGCAAAGAGCTGGACAAGAAGATCGGCCAGTTCAACGAGAAAGAGGAAGCGATCAAGCGGGCCAAGGACAGCCGGGATAAATTGCACAATGATTTACGCTCGCTGCAGAGGCGCCTCGAGGACAACGAGTTTGCGCAAATAGAAAGGGAAAGCCTGATCGCCGTCAAAGCTGAGATATTCAAACTCGAATTTGATCCGATCACATACACCAACTTGCAGGCCCAGATAAGAGCCAAGCGCAACATTGAATCCAGATTTCAACAATTGAAAAAAGATCTTGACGATCTCGAGCGCCTGGAGAAGGAATTGCCGGCGCTGATCGAAAAGGAGTCAGCACTGCAGACCGAGCTTAGCTGCGAGTCTTACGGCATGGATGTGCGTGAGCAGCTCAAAGCCGTGAAAGAACAGTTGGATGAGATCAACTACGATCGAGAACATCATCATTGGCTCAGAAGCCGGCTCGAGCAGATGATGCCTTTTGCCGAGCAAGTGCGCGATCTCAACCGAGCCCTGAGCGAGCAACCTCTGGTCGAGCGCTCCCTGGCAGACCTGCAAAAGATGCTCGAGGAGAAGAAAGCAAAGATCCCTCTGATTGAACTCGAGGTGCGCGAGCTTGAGGAAAGGATCTCGGCATTAGAGAGGCTCGAATCAGAGCTTGCCGATCGCTCAGAAAATTTGCATGCCCTCACTGAGCAAGTCAACCAGCTGGCACGCCAGGTTGCCGTCAGCCAGAGCCTGAGGCAAAACCTGGAGGTGGAGCTGGATAAGTTGGAGAGCAAGAAAGCCGAGCTGCAAAATCTCAATGGCGAGCGCGATGATTATGCGTTTCTCGCCGATTGCTTCGGCAAGAAAGGCATTCAGGCTGTGATTATTGAGAATGCCGTGCCGGAATTGGAGGCGGAAGCGAATCGCATCCTGTCGAGATTGAGCGAGAACAAAATGCACATTGCCCTGGTCACCCAACAAAAGAACAAGTCGGGCAATTTATCTGAAACTCTCGATATTCTCATTGGTGATGAGATAGGCACGCGCAACTACGAGCTGTTCAGCGGCGGCGAAGCCTTCAAAATAAATTTTGCCATTCGCATTGCCCTCTCGCGCCTGCTGGCCAGACGAGCCGGCGCCAGGCTCGAGACATTGATAATCGATGAAGGCTTCGGCTCCCAGGATGACGCGAGCCGAGAGCGCCTGGTGAAAGCGATCAAATCGATTCAGCCGGATTTTCAAAAAATCCTGGTCATCACACACATCTCCGACGTCCGAGAGATGTTTCCCGTGCAGATCCATGTCACCAAATACAGTGGCGTCTCACGTTTGCAGGTCATTTAGGCAAGGGAGCGAACGAACGCGCCGAACTGTATCCAGCAACCTAGAAGAGCTTGCGCAGGAAGTGGTAGCCGCCCCCGATCGCTGCACCAAGGGCGGTGGCTTTTACCATGGTGCCGCCATGCCTGCTTCCGGCCGCACCCAGACCAAGACCGACTAAACTGCCGGTAGCCACGTCTCTGACGAGCGGATGGCGCTTCATCGTATGGCTGCTTCGCACCAGTCCCACGCCCGCTCCTGTGCCGGCGCCAATCGCCGCACCCCGCAAGATGCCGCGATGGGTAATCAATCCGGTGACAGCTCCTGCTCCAGCGCCGACTCCGGCTCCGACAACCGCCGCCTTCACTTTCGGGTGGCGCTGAAAGTAGGGGCGATTGTCGTGAATATAGACATTGCGATAAACGGTGTGAGGCGGCAAGCGCCGCAGACGAGGACGAACGTCGTACTGGGCTGTTTGTTGCATCAGTGCCGGCTGCTGCGGGACACTGACGGCGGTGCGGTTTATCGATCCGGTCAAAGTAGTCGCCTGGCTCAGCGCCGGCAGAATGCCGCATCCCTGGACAAGTAATACTAATGCGATCGCTGTGACATCTTTGCGGAGTTTCATATCATCGTCCTCGAAATCGCTCTAATGAACGTCTTTTCCAACTCTGTATCCACGCCATGCGATTCAATCTATGTCTAAACCGTGGGAAGAATCGATGTGCCGCACTGAAAGACGCTGGTGAAATCGGCGATGTTCCCCGGCGAAGCGCTGGCAATGCCATGTATTTGCAGGCGGGCACTTTATTACTCAAGGCGCAGTCGTAATACACAAGTGCTATAGCACAGCTTTTCAAAAGGTGTGCTACAGACATAGAACCTCTCATCAACTCGATTATGGAATTAGCAGGGCGTACTATGAGCAAAACAAATATCTACCTGGCTGCATCTCTGCCACTAATCGCGGCACTGCTTATCTCGTGCGCATCCTCGCCGACGGCTGAAACGGATGCAATGAGAAAAGATGCCAGAGCGGCAATCGATCAGGGACACTACTCAGAGGCGATCGATATACTCGAGAAGGCGCGCACCAAAGACGAGCAGAAGTTCGGTCAGGACGGCGCGGCGACCAGCACGGACTATATGCTTCTGGGCGAGGCGCTGCGCAACCAGAATCAATTGCAAAAGGCGGAAGAGTACCTGGAAAAATCAGTGGCGGCGCGCCAGAAGGCAATTCAGCCCGGACTGCTTGATCTGGCTGAGAGTTTAAACGGTCTTGGCGATACGCTTGCCGAACAAGGGCAGCTCGATGAAGCTGAGACAATTTTAAACCATGCCCTGAGCGTGCGCGAACAACAACTGAATGCAAATTCTCTTCCGGTTGCCGAAAGCAAAAACAGCCTCGGCCGTGTCTATCTCCAGGCAGGTGAGTTCAACGAGGCCGAGAAATATTTGAAGGAAGCCATGGCCGTTTTCGAAAAGCAGTTGGACAAGAACGACAAACGCCTGGCTGATGCTCGCACGAACCTGGGCTCGGTCTACTACGCCACCAATCGCCTCGATCAGGCGGAGCCGTTGTTGAAGTGGGCGCTGCAAATATATCAAGTACGCGATCCGAAGAGCATCGACACCGCTAATGCCCTGAACAATCTCGGCGAACTGGCGCGCGCCAAGAATAGATTTGCCGAGGCCGAGTCGTTTTACAAAGACGCGCTGGCAATATATAAGGATAAGAACACTGAGAGCTCGCGCTATGCAACAGTGATTAATAATCTCGCCGTTCTTTACCATGGCGAGAAAAAATTTGCCGATGCCGAGCCGCTTTACAAGCAAGCCTTGCAGATGTATGAAAAAACGACCGGTAAGGACAGCCTCGAATTGGCAAACACTCTCGAGAATTATGCCAATCTGGAGCGTGCTACAGGACGAAGTGCCGAGGCAGACCAACTGGACAAGCGGGCCAATAAAATAATTGCTCACAAATCGTAAGTTGCGGCCGAACCCGGCGCTAAGAAGTGTGTGCGCTCAATAGAATCTGGGTAAACTGATCAAGAATGCTGTTTGGCGTTCCGGTCAGTGAAGGAGATCCATGTGAGCGAAGATGCGACAAAAGTAGACGAGCAGATCAAAATCAAGCTGTCGTCACCCGAGTCGATTGACTGCCCCGAACGCTCGAGCGCGCCGGAGCCGGTTGCCGGGGCCCGGGCTGAGTTGAGTGCCGCTTCTGGGACCTCTCTAGTATCCGATCAAAAAGCAATTGTGGATCTCGGCGATCAGTACGAAGTCATCGAAGCAATTGGACAAGGCGCGATGGGCCAGGTCTATAAGGTGAGAGACAGACAACTCGACCGCATTCTGGCAATAAAGCTGCTAAACAAAAATCTGGCCGCCGACATGCAGGCAGTCAAACGTTTTGCCCAGGAAGCAGCAGCGGCAGCCAATCTCTCACATCCGAACCTTGTCACCGTATATGGTTATGGTCAGGCCCGAGACGGCTCTCCGTTCTTGATCATGAACTTCATCGAGGGCGAGAGTCTGGCATCCATACTGAGACGGCAAGGCGCTCTCGATCCGAAAAGAGCGGTAAACATCTTTTATCAAGTGGCCGAGGGTCTGGATTACGCGCATTCTCAGGGATTGATTCATCGCGATCTCAAGCCAAGCAATATCATCATAAGTAGTACCGAATCCGGTGCCGAAGAAGTGGCTCACATTGTCGACTTCGGCATTGCCAAAGTGGCTTCCGGTCATGGAGATACGCTGAGCACTCTGACCACCACCGGTGACTTCATCGGCACACCTGCATACATGAGCCCCGAACAGTGCCTGGGTCAAACCATCGATCAGCGGACCGATATTTACGCCTTCGGTTGCCTGCTGTACGAAGCCCTCACAGGCCAGGCGCCATTCGCCAGCGCCACGTCGGTAGAGGTAATTGCCAAGAAAATTACCGAGGATGCAGCACCGCTCTCATCCTCGCAAATACCTCAGAGCTTGGACATGATTGTCACTTGTTGCACAGCCAGAAATGCGGCGAATCGCTATGAAAACTCAAGAAGATTGCGTGAGGATTTGATTAGCGTCGCGCAAGACATGCCGCCGCGCTATGCCGCCTCTAAAATTCGGCCGGACGGCATGGTTTTCCTGAAACGGTTTGCAGCCTTTGCCATCGACTATACAATCGTCTCTACCGTAGCCGGTTTGCTCATGTTCGTTTTTATGATCGTGGGAATGCTGTTTTATGCCGCTCTCAGCGCCGCCTTTCACGATTTTGCCGACAGCATATCGGCGACCGTCGGTATTCTCTTTATCCTTTCCTATCTTTCGCCGGGCTTCATCCTGTTTTTGTATTATGTCTGGTTTGAGGCAAAACGCGGCCACACCTTCGGCAAGCAGATTCTAGGCTTGAGAGTGCGCGACCAGAAAGGCGCACCGCCCTCACTCTTGAGAGCGGCCCAGCGCAACGGCGGTAAATTACTCTTCCTGGGGCTGATACCAGGTTTGGTACTATTCCTCTTCCTGATTCCCAATGTACCGATCGCTTGTCTGGCGGTTTTCCTCAGTTATTTGATCATTTTTGCCCTCTACCTGCGTACCGTCATAGTTCACCGGCAATTCCCGTGGGATGTTCTGTCCAAGTGCGAGATTGTCCGGCGCTAAATCAGTTCGTCATCGCCTGAATAGAAGACGGCTCCTCGGTTGTTCCGCGGAGCCGGCTCCTGGTGTGGTGGTCGGTTAAGTCCAAATAGCTTTTTATTTTTTCGGCTGCGCCTGCCGTTTCTCAATCTCCTGCTCAATGGCTGGAAGCTGATCGGGCTGGGCGCCCTGCTGCAGAAGCTGCATCTCGATGAAGATTTTCTGCGCTGCCTTGGGATCGCCTTTGCCAAGTTGCAATGCTTGCAAATAGACGGCCCGCGTTTCGCCGCAGTCTTGAAGAGCGGCATCAACAGGAGCGGTAATCTGATCCATTTTCTGGAGCGTGCCTTTATGTTTTTCCATAGCCGCCTCAGTAGCTCGAATGCCGGAGGCAAGCGCTTTATACTTGGGATCTGCCTCGAGCTGCTTGAGCAAAGCTTCGTTTTTCGCCGGATCGTCGCCCAGTTGTCCGACAATCTTCATCGCGCCTTGAAGATCCTTCTGCTGGTCCATCGGCAGAGGCTTACCATCGGGGCCTTTGAGAACCAGGGCGTCGACGGCGGCCTTTGTTTGTTGCTCGGCCGGTTCAATATCCTTTTTCGCCGCCTCAATTTCCGTTTCATTTTCGCTAGTGCGGCATCGGCAATTTTGGCTGCATCAACATATGCCTGATCAGCCATCGAAATCGCCGACTCGAAATTCTTTGACTGGTCCTTGAGCGCTTTTGATTTGTCTGGTTCCTTTACGAATGCATCAGCGGCATCCTTTGTCTTCTGCATAGCCGGCGATAATTTCTCGTCGCTGGCTTGTCCCTGCGGTTCGTTTTGCCAGTGAACATCCGGCTTCTTCTTTCCTTCACCGGTCTGAGCATCGGCAACCGTATAAGTATTCGGGCCCATTCCCTCCAATTGTTTATGGAACGGCGTGGTTTTATGGGCGGTCGTGTCTCCCTGAGCATCAGCAACTTCAAAAAATGCCATAGTGCCTCTCTCCCCTAACCTGTTCAACCTGTTCAACCTACCAACGCCATGCTACTGCCGCAATATCAAAAGGTCATTGGGGAAATTACGAAGCCCGCTTAAAAATGGGGCGTGCTACGATCTTGGCTCGACGCCGACCTTGAATTTTGCAGGCAAATCATCCATGCATGGGCATCTCAAAGCACGCGTTTTTCAACTCCTCTTCCTCAGTGCAGCGGCAGGCTCAATGCTCTGCTTAACACCAGGGGCAGGCGCAGAAGTGGTGAGCGCGCCGGAAAGGTTGCCGAGGAACATCATTCGCATTCCAATGACCCGCCAGTCGACCGATTACACATGCGGAGTGGCGGCACTGCAATCATTGCTTGCCTACTTCGGTGATGAAGTGCGTGAGGACACGCTTTGCAAAAGCCTCAAATCAAACCCTCAGGAAGGCACCAACTACCAGGCCATGGTGGCATATGCAAAAGGCAGAGGCTATGACGTCAGGGTGAGAACGAAAATGAGCATCAGCGCTCTGAAAAAGCTGATTGACGATAGAAAGCCGGTCATTTGTCTCATCCAGGCCTGGGCGGAAAGAAAAGTCGACTACAGCCAGGATTGGGACGATGGTCATTACGTCGTTGCCATCGGATATGATGCCAAAAACTTTTACTTCATGGATCCATCTACATTAGGAAATTATGCCTTCATTCCAATAAGAGAGTTTGAGCAACGCTGGCATGACACGGACTCTAAGGTGCGATTGGTCCACTTCGGTATGGTGCTTGAGAAGAAGCAGCCGGCTTACAATCATGCCATCGCCAGAAAGCTGGAGTAGGCTCGCATCCTCTCTGAATTTCTTAAGGGATGTCGTCGCCTGAGAATTCTTGAACGACATACAGGCCGCCGTCGCGCCGGATGGCTATGCCGACACCGACGGAGACGTTCTTCGGATTCAATATATTGACCTTGTGCTCGTTCGACTCAATCAGATCGCGCTCGCCTTGTGCCACCATTTCCTCTTCGCTGGGAAGATGCCACGGATAAGCGCAGTTTTCCGCGATATACGTTTTCGGCGACAAACCGGCACGCTTGGCTCGCTCTGCCGGACCCTTTCCCTCCGGATCGACATGACCGGTGAATGAACGCCTGGCCATATCATCGGCATAGGCTCTGGCCATAGCGCTCAATTTGATGCTCTGCTTGAGGGGCGTATTGAAACCGTTTGCAGCGCGGTCCCGTTCAATATACTTATAAAGGAGCGCTTCCATGAGTTGAACCGAGAATCTTTGCGCCTCGCGGTTTGCACCAGATGTGGTGGCAACCCTTTGATCGGTGGATAGAAGCGGTATTCTCTTCGCCTCATAACGGGTTCCATTATCGCGGAGGATGTCGATCTGGAGAATGCCGCCCTCCAGTTTTTTGAGAACGTATTTCAATCGCTCGGTGTCCGCGATCTCGATGCCGTTTACCTGAACGATGATGTCGCCATGCCTGAACCCGCTCTTGCCGGCTCTGCCATCGGTGCGCACATAGCTCAAGTAAACTCCCTTCATTGTCATCGCACCAATTCTGGTGACCACCGGTATACCCCAACAACTGATCTCCGAGATTGGTTTTTGAAAACGAGTATCCGGATGCAGCGTGTGATGACCCTGAGCAAAGACGATTGCCGAAGAGCTCAGCTGTTGAGCGCCCAAAAGAAGCAACACCGCCAGAACCTTAATCAAGGTGTCATTTGGTGTGCGTTTGCTTTGAGCTCTTCCAGTGCCTGCCATATGACTTTATCAAAGCCGGTCGCTAACTGCGCCACAAATCAGCCAACAATCTTGCTCTCAGTTTGGCACAAAACTCTCGATCACTGCCTGAATGGCAGCTTATTCCTTTTTATCTGAACTCATCAATCAGGGCAGTCTTTGATAAGCCCGACCATATGAGGACGCCGGATCAACACATGGATTCTGCAGAAGACCATTGCTGCCCATCGTCCATGGCGATGACGTCACAGGCGCGTCCACGGCCTTCACTTGCCCGCCGCCGATTACCGGATAGCCGCTGGCCGTCGTGGAGAAATCGATTATTTGAACCGAATCGGGAGAAACAAAAGCCTTTGTCGATGATGCCGGATAGAGAGCCGGATTGGGCAAGGAGGCCGCCGGCTGACTGAAGGCAACTGATGGCTGGCTGTAAAAGGGCTGGGCAGCTTGAATATTCTGCGGCACTGCATTTGGTGCGGCTGCATATTGGGCGGCGCCAGGTTCGGCGGCGGCATCGCCGGGCTGCGGGAGGCCCGCCTGTGCCGCGCTTGATGGCGCTGCTTCTGCGCTCTGAGAGTCGCCAGGCGATTTTTGCGCCGCCCGATCTTGAGCAGCTGATTCTCTGGCCAGTTTGGCACTGTTTGCCAGACCGACTGCGGCAAAGGCGATTCCGATACCAAGTACGATACCGATGACGACAAGAACTAAGGCGGTTGTAGCTCTGGGCTGCATAACACTCTCCGATGGCTGGGGTGATGGCGTTGATTCGCTCGGCTCGGAGCACCAAAACTCACAAATGTGCAAGCCTTTCGATTGTATAAGAACGCCTTAATCTTTGCCTGGTATCAGTGGGAATTCCACGAAAGAAGAAGCTTTTATAAACAGGCGCGGGTTGCCAAGAAGCCGGGGCTAGAATTGAAGAGTCGATGATTCTTTTTAAAAATGATGCCGGCAGTATTCACCACCAATTTCAACGAGGTGGACATTATGCGAGAACTTTTCAAAAAAACGGCTGAGATAGCCGATGGCATGCTTGATTTTCTGGGCTGGTTCGGACAGCGTATCGAGGGTTCGAAAAACCTGGCCAGGGCCGAAGATCTGGTCGGCTTGAGCGCGGAGGTGACGGCGACGATAAATCGAGGCGGAGTCGGCGAGGTGGTAGTGGCTGCCGGCGACTCACGGCTCAACTACAGTGCCCGCGCCGAGGATGCCAGCGCCGCCTTCAAGAAAGGCGAGATTGTAAAAGTCTTGCGGGTTGCCAGTTCGCTCCTTTATGTCGCCGACTGCAACGAGGCGAAGCGCGATGGAGACAAAAAAGCGTCTCCTGAGCCGCCTGTAGATGTAGAAGTGGCGGGCGAGGAAGGCAAATAGCCGCCCATCAAAGGGCTTGCCAGTGCCAGCCGTAAAGTGGCAAAAGCATCGCACATGCCCAAATGTAAGTGATGATGTTGAATGCCACAAATCCTGTAATCAGCCGCTTGCTCCAGGGCTCTTTTAAGAGCGAAAGTCCGGCGACCATTGAAGCGATGACCGGAATTTCTGAAGTGAACAAATAACGTCCCTGCGGTCCGCCTACATTGCCGGTCGTCGACCAGATCATGGCAATCAGATTGGCGACTATGCAAACAGCCATCGTGAGCCATAACGCCGGCTGGATTAATGCCAGACGTTGCCCCGGTATGGAATCCGCCGACGCATCAATCACTGCTGCAGCAAGAGCGGTATCACATCCCTGGAGTGATGTGCTGCCATCGCCTGTGGTGCCAGACGCCTCCGCGTTAACAGGAACGTTTGTGGAACCGACCGACTGCCCGGGTGCATCAGCCGGATTGCACGCGATGGCAGCGGCAATAGCGCTCGTTAAGGAACCACCCCGCGCTTTTCGCCAGGCGAGCAAAGCTCTTATCAGTCCGCCAATACTGCTCAGCAGGAATCCCAGGTAAACAAAATAGAGCGGTCGCCACAACGGCCGGGTCAGATAGCCGAAATAGCCCCAATAGCTGAACCACAAAAATCGCCACCAGCGCAACTCGAAGATTATCTCGATCGGACTCTTGAAGTAAGTCAACGGTTTGCTGTAAATCACCGCCCATTGTCGCCTCATTGTTTGAATCCCCAGGATGTCTCCGTCGAACAATTGATAGTTTCTTACAAACCACCACAGCGATAGAGTGAGAGACAAAACGGCGCACAGAGCCAGGCAAGTGAGGAACTTATTAATGGATGTGCGGTGAATCCAGAGACTGCACAAGAGTGCCGTTGCCACCGCCGGTAGTACTGCATAACCGCTGTATTTAGTGAGCAAGAGCCAGCCGCTCATCACGCCCAGAGCGGCAGCGCTTTTGACGGTCAATCCCGATCGCAGGACGTGCGCCGACAAAAGAAGCATGAAAGCGGCTAATGTAGATGAAGTAACATCGTTGTTGCTGTAGCTGAAGACAAGCACCAATTGTGGATGAAAGACGATGATCAGGGGCACGGCCAGGGCGCATAACCTCGATCGCGGGAACAACTGGTTTGCCAAGAGACAAGCTGCAAGCGTCAGAAACGCTGCCAAAAATACGCTCGCCACCCGCGCCGCCATCGAGACATGAAGGATCCCGGAAAGACAGTAGAGCGAAAGGATATGCGGTATATAACCAAACTGCGGAATGGCGCCATAGACCGACAGGCGCCCGGCTTCGCTGATCTCGCCCGGCAAAGGCAGCCGCAGATGCTCGGCCATAAATCTTATCACCCACAAATGCGTGTTTTCATCCGGCGCCTCCACCATGGGCACCATGAAAAGCCACAACAGACGTGTCAAGACAGTGGCTAACATCAAATAAAGAATTGCCTTGCGCTTGAGCATTCGATATTAAGCCTGCACCTCCGCACCAATTCACATGCCATAGTCTACTATTTGGGTACAAATGAAGAGTACGGAAATGCTTGCACCGCCCTAGTCAGTTAGCCATGGTTAAACTCAGTCAATTGAGAAATGAGTTTGAATCCGTAGCGCTGGAGCTAGGATTGATTAAGGATCTGCTCGGCTCTCCTTGTCCTCCCTCAGATTTAGGCGATGCTGAACAGCTCGAGTGCTTGAGGCGCTGGCTGCCCCTGTTGGCAAAACATCTCGGCTTTGAATTTGCCCAAGTCTGGAGCTTGCAGGCAAAGAGTCAAACCATGATTTGCCTGCCTGATTTAACTTTCATCGAGAGCGGCGCTCGAGATCTGCACCAGTCGAGCCTGCAAGCGCAGCTCGACTACCGGAGCAGCCCGCAAGGCCTGGCGGCTCGAGAAAATATGCCGCGAATATATGCAAACGATCAGGATTTTGCCGAACTGGTGCGCTCAACCACTCTGCAATATAACGATGTTGGCGCCATCTGCCTGCTGCCTCTCAACCTATCGGATGATTGCACTTATGTATTGGAGTTATGCTCGCATGAGCCGTTTCAGGCAAACGATAACGCGCAGTCGCTCATCAAGCGCCTCTGCGAGATTTTGAAGCAGGCGCTGGCTGCCCACGCGAGCAGTCTGGACAACGCCGCCCACACCAGTGAATATCGCATCTTGCTCGACGCCGTGCCCGCCATGGTCTGGTACAAAGACACGCAAAACAAAATCCTGGCTGTCAACCAATATGCCGCCGATATCACCGGCCTTCCAGTTGAGGAAATAGTCGGCAAACAAACGGAAGATATTTATCCCAACGAGGCTGCAAAATACTACAAGGATGATCTCGAGGTGATGAAGTCGGGACTTCCCAAACGCAAGATAATCGAAAAGGTGATTGGTAAAGACGGGCAGAGCTACTGGGTTTCCACAGACAAGGTTCCCTACATAAAAGATGGGAAAGTGGTCGGCATTATCGTCTTCGCATCAGACGTCAGCGAGCTGAAACATGCCGAGGAGGAGTTAAGCAGCCGATTTGCGCAAATCGGTAAACATCTGCCTGGTGTTATCTACCAGCTTTTGATTTCCAAAGACGGCACCATGAATTATACGTACATAAGCGAAGGCTGCTTAAATCTTCTTGGATACGGGGCGCAAGAAATAGAGGCGGACAGCACTCTGGTATATCGTGCCGTTCATCCTGAGGATCGCGCGCGACTGCAGGCGGCTACCGATGAAGCGCTTCGCACCTTGTCGGTTTTCCGGCACGAATGCAGGCTGGTTTCAAAAGACGGCCGCATAAGTTATGTGCGAGTCAGCTCAACACCTGAAGAGCTCGACAATGGAGACACGCTCTGGAACGGACTTGTAATGGACATAACCGATCTCAAGCAAGCGCAAGATGAAGTTAAGAAGCTGAATGAAGATCTGGAAGAGCGAATATCGACTCTGCGCAACGTCAATGAAGAACTTGAGGGGGTGACTGAGAAGCTCGAGCAAGCATTTGGTCAGGCGCTGGAGGCGGCGCAGTTGAAATCGGAATTCGTCGCCAACATATCGCATGAGATTCGCACGCCGCTCAGTGCAGTGATTGGCACATCCGAACTGCTTCTTGGCACCGAGCTGACCGGCGAGCAAGAAGGATACGCCCGAACGGCGCGCGATTCGGCCCGAGCCCTGCTGGCGATCATCAATGACATCCTCGATTTTTCCAAAGTAGAGGCAGGAAAAATCGAGCTCGAGGATATTCCTTTTGAGCTTCAGCCGGTCATAGAAGGCAGCGTCGACTTCTTCCTCAACGACGTCAGCACCAAGGGTCTTTCGATTCTCACCTACGTCGATCCGACCCTTCCCAGTATGCTGAGCGGCGATCCGGTGCGTATTCGACAGATCGTTACCAATCTCGTCAGCAACGCGATCAAATTTACCGACGTTGGCGAAGTCGTTGTAAAAGCGCTTCCTGAGCCAGGCGAGACCCAGACCGACAAGACGGTGACTATCAGATTGGAGGTATCGGAC
Source organism: Pseudomonadota bacterium (assembly GCA_021324135.1). Lineage (GTDB taxonomy): Bacteria > Cyanobacteriota > Vampirovibrionia > Obscuribacterales > Obscuribacteraceae > JAJPJO01. Next base: position 14,909 of record JAJPJO010000076.1, on the reverse strand, counting down.
AGCGGCATCGGCATCCCGGACTCGGTGCGAAGCCGCCTCTTCACTCCTTTTATGCAAGCGGACGGCTCGACCACAAGAAGATACGGCGGCACCGGTCTTGGTCTCTCCATATGCAAACGGCTTGCCGAATTGATGGGCGGAACCATTGGCGTGGAAAGCGAAGAAGGGGTCGGCTCTCTGTTTTGGTTGACCTTGCCGTTGAAACCGCTAAGTCTGACTGATCGGAGCCTGGCTCCTCCGGCGGCCCAAAGCAAGAGTGGGGAGAAACGGCATCTGATCATCTTCTCCACTTCAAAACAAACCAAAGACATTATCAGGTCGTATGCCGCAGCGCACGGGTTTGAAGTTGCATCTGCCACCGGGGTTGGTGGCACGCTCTACGAAATGGATTGCCTGATACATGCAGGCTGCACTCATCTCACTCTTCTCATCGATGTCTCTTCTTGCGCTGCTGAAGCCCTCTCTCTGGTTGAAGCGGTCAGGCGTGATGCCCGTTACAAGCGGGTCAATCTCCTGGTCGCCGGAGACATCTGCCAGCGCGAGACGATCGAGCGCGCCCGGGAACTTGGCGCCGATCTGGCTATTTTCAAACCGTTTCGCCAGGCGCAATTGCTTTCATCGCTTGACTTGACGCGCACTAGTGCCGGTGCGGCGCCCCTGGTTGCCTCCAAGGAAACGCAGAAGCTGCTGACCAGGCGCAAGCGCGTCGAATCGGCTTGCGTGCTCGTGGTCGAGGATAACGCATTGATGCGCGGACTGGCCGTCAAACAGCTTGAAAAATTAGGTCTGGAAGCCGACGTCGCCGTCAATGGCATGCAGGCGATCGAAAAAGCGCTCGCCAGAGACTATTCATTGATCCTTATGGACTGCCAGATGCCGGAGGTTGATGGCTTCGAGGCAACAATGGAGATTCGCAAGGAAGAGAGCATCAAGGGCGGCCATGTCCCGATTGTGGCTATGACCGCCTTTGCGCGCGCCGGCGACCGCGAGCATTGCCTGGCCTCAGGCATGGACGATTTCTTGAGCAAGCCTGTAACCATGGATCAGCTGGAAGATCTGATCCAGAAGTGGCTCCCGGAGAGCCTGCCGGCCGGCGATGAAGACGAGACGATAATGCCATTGACCGAGGCTGCGGCAAGGAAGGCAAGCAGCCAGGCAGCCCAATTGTTGAGAAGCGAGGGCCGTGGCGGGGAAGCGGCAGCCGTCGCGGAGCCTGACTCAACCGCTGCCGATGCACGCCAGCCAATCGATATCGAAAAACTGACTCAGCATTACGGAGAGGAATTTTTAAGCGAGATTCTGAGCAGTTTTTCAGAAGAGTTGACCTCGCTGACAACCGCCATATCAGTTGAAGTCAAGCGCGGCAATATCGATCAGGTCGAGCATCTTGCCCATCAACTGAAAGGATTGCTTGCCGTCCTGGCGGCAGGCGAAATTTGCGACACGGCTGTGCGGCTCGAGCACGCTTCTCGCGATCACAAATCTTCTCAAATGGCGGAGGAGGCTGAAAAGCTGATGCACTCACGTGATGTCGTAATAAGCTTCATAAACAATTTCTTGGCAAGTCATTAGGCACTCTCAAGCGCTCTATAATTTGGAACTCGCGTTTCGATCGGTTGAGTCAGCAAATCCCGAGTCTCAACCGCTTGTCAAGGAACTGTTGTGTTAAGAGTCGTACTGTCGATCATCGTCATCCTGTTGCTGGCGCTGCCTGTCTTGGGCTGGTGGATGATTCAGAGCAGCCTGCCGAAAGCAGACGGCATAGCCGTCGTGCACGGATTGTCAAAGGAAGCCGCCATAGTCACCGATGAGCGCGGAGTGCCTTATATTACCGCCTCATCCCAGGCTGACCTTTATCGGGCCCAGGGTTACTGGGTGGCATCGCAACGTCTCTTCCAGATGGACATGCTGCGCCGCATCTCGCGCGGTGAATTGGCTGAGGTCTTCGGCTCGCAATGTTTGTCTCAAGATAAACTCATGCGCCAGATCGGCTTCTCCCGATTAGCCAAAGAAGAGGAGAAGCTTTTGTCGAAGGAAACCAGACAGGCTCTTCAATTTTATTGCCAGGGCGTCAATGCCGCCATCGAAGAGCAGGAAGGTCGAAAGCCGCTCGAATTCATGCTGCTTGGCTATTATCCCAGGCAATGGCAGCCCGAAGACACGCTCGCCATCATGAAGTACATCCAGTATACGCAAGAGGAGTCATGGACTCTCGACGACCTGCGTCAGCGCGTCCTGGACAAAGTCGGACCGGAAATCACCTCGACGCTTTTCGAGGACGGCTTCGGCAAACCCGCAGCCCAGGCGGCCGATTTGAACGGACCGCCGCCCGGTATTGAAAGCAGTGCGAAACCGAATCCAGCTGAAACCGGGTCGCAACCGGAAGCCGCACCTCCAGGAGCAGCGGCGGTCAAGGGCGGCTCTGTCACCACCGGTGGTGCCACTGGCGCCGGCAGCGCTAATGCCGCGACCGAAACCAGCCCTGGTGGCAAAGATGTCCAGAAGGAGAAAGCTCACCATGCCGCAGAAACCGGCCAGCGAACCTCCTCGACACAAAGCCAGGTCAAGCCGAAAGTCAACAAGCCGAAAAGGCCGAAAAATCCCAGCCGCCCTCTGCCAAAAAATAACAGCGGTGATGACATCAACAGAACCGAACGCGAGATCAATGGCGTCGAGCGCGAGATCAACGGCGTCGCTCCGGAGCGTCCCCAGCAGAGGATTCCCGATTCACGCGAGCTTCCTCCCATGGTGCGCAAATACCTCGAGAGTTTGCCAGGCATCGGAAGCAACGGCTGGGTCGTCGCCGGTAGTGCCACCGATACCGGTGGCTGCCTCCTGGCTCTCGATCGTCACTCGGAGCTGAGCGACCCCAATCTCTGGTTCACCTGCTCCTTGTCCACGGCTGATTTTAAGGTATGCGGTATCACCATCCCCGGTGTGCCCGGCATCATGTATGGAAGAAACAACAGCATCGCCTGGGGCGCTACTGCCTACAAAGCCGACACGCAGGATCTCTTCGTGGAGAAATTCTCGCCTCAGTTCCCCAATAAATACAAGACACCGGATGGCTGGGCGGCGGCGCGCGAGATCATTGAAGAAATTCCCTGCAAGGGCGCGTTTCAGAAACAACTGTATCAACACAAGGTAGTCGTCACCCGGCACGGGCCGATCCTGCTCGAGAATGAAAGCAACAACACTGCCGTGGCTCTGGCATGGACCGGTCATGATATCGCCGAACCCCAGCTGGAGACACTCTACCGCCTCAACCGGGCCGGCAACTGGCAGCAGTTCCGCAACATTCTCAAAGCTTATCGAGGCGCCACACAGACATTTCTATATGCCGATCGAAATGGCAACATTGGTTCGCAGATAGCCGGCAATATCCCGCTCAGGAAGCAGTCTGAATTGACGGGCAGGCTCAAGGCGAGCCAGGTTCTCCTTGGTTGGCCCGGCAGGTATGACTGGACAGCCAGGCTCGAATTTCAGGAGATGCCGTCGAGCTACAATCCCAAAGAGGGTTTCCTGATTGCCAATGCGATCAATTTGAACGGCTTCCAGGCGCCCGTCACACCATATCCGGTGCAACGCGCTCAGTTCGTTTTAGCCTCTTACAAACCAGCCAATCGCAAGCCCGGGCTGCCGGATATGGCCGATCTGCAGGCGGACGAGTACGCGCCATTGCAGGTCCTGGTGAAAAGCACATTGCAAAAATGCATCAATAAGCAGGAAGTGATCGATCAGTTTCAACTGTCGGCTCTGAAGTTCATGGACAAGTGGGACGGCTATCTCCGCAGACCGAGTGCCTCAGCAGCCATATATGAGTCGTTTATCCGCACCGTGGCGAAGCGCATGATCAGCAATAAATTGGGCGCGCCTCTCACTCAAGAATATTTGCGGCGCTGGCCGCGGTGGAGCGTCCAGGTGGAGCGCATGCTCTCTCAGAAGGATAATGAATGGCTGCCTGTAGGAGAGCGGACATTCGAAACCTTTATGGTGACATCCTTTTCCCAATCGCTCAAGGATTTGCGCAGTACCGCCGGTGATGCCGGTCTGGCCTCCCTGTCCTGGGAGAAATATCACAGAGCCAGGTTCAAGAATCTGCTCTTCGATGGTCAGCCGGACTGGGAATCCACCCTTGGTTCGCTCTTCAATGCGTCCCCGGTCGGCGTCGGCGGCGACGGCGATACAATCAATGCATTTCCGATTGATATGACGAACAAATCGGGCGAATTCATTTCCACGATCGCTCCCACCGAGCGTCTCTTGATCGATATGTCCGACGGCGATAAGTTTTACGAGACCCAGCCGCTCGGTCAATCCGGTCAGTTTCTTGCACCGAACCGTTTGGATCAATTGCGCGCCTGGATCCAGGCCAGCCCATTGCCGGTGGCGTTTTCCGATCAGCAGGCTGAGAAGCAGCAGCGTCATAAGGCAATCCTCACTCCCGAGGGGAGCATGTGATCGGCTGGTATCAAATGTGGTGCAGACCGGAGGATGAATCGCCAGTTCGCCTCAAGGGAATCAGAGTTTAGTCAAATATAGAAAGGACGTATTCAGGAGGCTTGGAAGAGGAAGACATGGTAAAAACTGACGCACAAAAGAAGGTGTCGAGCAACGACGTTTCACTCAAGAGCGTGCTGGTCGCCGATCAGATTAGCGAGCAGGGGCTGGAGATACTCAAGGAAAAGCTGAACGTCACTTATGATCCGAAGATCAGCGAAGCAGCTCTGCTCGAGCGAATCGCGGAGTTCGACGCCATTCTCGTGCGCAGCCGAACTCAGGTGACGGCAGAAGTAGTAAAGAAAGGCACCAGACTGAAAGTGATCGGCAGAGCCGGGGTGGGGGTCGACAATATCGATGTCCGCGCCGCCACCGAAGCTGGTGTGCTGGTGGTTAATTCGCCGGAGGGGAACACGGCCAGCGCGGCCGAGCACACGCTGGCACTGATGCTCGGGCTGGCCAGAAATCTTCCCAGCGCCGACGCCTCCATGAAGAATGGCTTGTGGGAGCGCAGCAAATTCATGGGCGTGGAGCTGTTCAACAAAACGCTCGGTGTCATCGGTCTTGGCAAAATCGGCAGTCGTGTAGCTCAGGCGGCGCTCTCGATGGGCATGAAGGTGCTCGTCTATGACCCATTCATCAGCGAAGAGCGCGCTCGCCAATTGAATTTTCAGGCCGTCGGTCTGGAAGAGATCTGGATGAGAGCGGACTTCATCACTATCCACACTCCAAAAACAGCGCAGACGACCAACCTGATCAGCGGCACCGTATTGTCGCGGATCAAACCCGGTGTGAGAATCATCAATGCCTCGCGCGGCGGCATCATCGACGAGGCCGCCCTGGCGCGAGCGATCAAAGAGGGGCGCGTGGCAGGCGCCGCGCTGGATGTCTTTGAGAACGAGCCGCCGAAGGATTCCGCGCTCACCGAGCTCGGCGATAAGGTGATTCTGACACCACACCTGGGTGCCTCGACAATCGAGGCACAATTCAATGTCGCTATCGATCTGGCTGAGCAAATTCGTGATTACCTCATCGACGGTATTTGCCGAAGCCCGGTCAATCTGCCGTTTATGCGTCCGGAAACCCTGAAGAGCCTGGGTAAATATCTCGGCTTAGCCGAGGCCATGGGAGCGATTGCCGGCGAACTGAGCAGTGGCACAGTGCGCGAAGTCGAGCTCATCGCTTATGGAACTCTGGCCGGCAAAGAAACCGAACCACTGATGGTGGCAGCTCTGAAAGGGCTATTCATGGGTAAAATCGAAGGTGTCACGTTCGTCAACGCCCAAATCGTGGCCAAAAACCATGGCGTTCACGTTCGCGAAAGCCGCTTCGAGCAGAGCGAATACAGAGATGAATTGTCCGTGCTCGTTTCATCGGAAGCGGGAACGACGGCCATCTCAGGGACAATTCTGGCGCACAACGACCCGATCATAACCAAGATAAACGAGCACCCGATCAATCTCACCCCGGCTAAATACATGCTCTTCACCATGCACAAAGATCAGCCCGGAATGGTTGCGAAGGTTGCCACTATCCTTGGTGACAAGGACATCAATATAAGCACGATGAGCGTCGGTCGAGTGGGCGTTCGACAGGATGCCGTCATGGTCATGACGCTGGACGATCCGATAGCCGGCGAAGTGATCGAGGCGCTGTCCGAGCAATCCGGCATTCATACGGCGCGCTTCGTTTCCCTGGACGCCATGACTATGCCGCTCTACTGACAGGTTGTTGAACATCCATGGGCAAGCGCACCCGCATTCGGCGAACTTTTGCAATCCTGTTGATATTGCTCTGCATCAGCATTGAACTCAGTGCTCGGATGTGCTCGGCGCAACTGAGCCAATCCGAGTTGTCGCCGATCTCGACGAGCACCATGCCGATACGAAGTCGAGCTCCTACCCGCCCTCTCAAGCCGACGGACAAGCAGACACTCGAGGATATATTCAGAAAGGTGGATTTGAAAACGGCCGAGGCGCCGCCTCTGGATCTCAGCCACCAGTTCGTGCCGGGTTTGTCCGAGAGCGGTGTCGAGCAGCTCGGCATCAATCGATTCGTGGTCGTCACCGGCGGACCGGAGAACAGCATGTCTCAGATTTACGCTGAGAATCGAGCCGATGGCAAAAGCAATTTCATCACCTCCGACAGCATTTTGCATCCTTATTTTGCCTTTGCAAACGGGCTGCTGGGCACGGTTATCGAGGAATCGCTCTACGGCGATCTGAAGTCACTGCTGCGATCGATGATTTCCGCGTCAATCGCGGACTATCACAAGAGCGAAGACGACGAGGTAAAGGATGACATTCAGAGGAATCTCGCTTTTCTAGGCGTTGCCGTCAAGCTTCTCGATCCACAAGCAGCCTTGCCTGACATGGGTGGTGCCAATCAGCTCGTCGAGTCGGATTGGCAAGCCGTTCGTAAAGGGACTTACGGACGCTCCGCGATTTTCGGCACCAAAGAAGACTTCTCCATGTATCAGCCATGGGGATTCATGATGAAGACCGAGAAGCTGAGGCGTTTTCACCTGGCGTACCAGTGGCTGTCGAGAAATGCTTTCCCTCTCAGCAATGTCAGCAAGAATACAACCGAGGGAGGCGGTAACAGCTTCAGGCGAACCGTACTGCTCTATAGATGCCTGGCGCTCACCAATCGCAAAGGCGAGCCAGGGCTGAGCACATGGAACAAAATCGCCAGCATTATGGCGCTGACCAGTTTTGATGTCAGTGCCAAACGCAATACGATTATTCCTCCGGAGCTGGCACCATCTTTGAAGACCTCGCCGCAAGATCTCGATTCGGTTCTGGAATCACTTTCTCAGCCATTCCTCCGCACCAAGCTTCTTCTGGCCGTACGCAAACAGAAACCGGTCGAGCTGAAGGCACGATCGGTATTCGAGATGGGAGATAAAGGCGGCACGGACGGCGACGATGTCGTCTTTCGATTTTTCCCGCTGATCGATCCGCCGGAGCTCGATTGGCTCAAGGAAGTGGCTCACAATTATACGGAGAACGTCCAGGGACCCAATCCATTGCCGCTCGGTCTTTTGCCGCTGCATGCCCACGGAGCGGCGGAGGCGACTAATTTGCTGGCGGCGCAAACCGACAGCCTCGATAAGAGTTTGTGCAGCAAAGTGCCGCGCCTGGAGCGGCTGTCACGCGCAGTCTCTGCTGATGCGGATCAGCGCGTAGTGGACCGCCACTGGGCCCTGATCAGCTGCCTGTTTCGCCAGTATCCGGATTCAGCTCAACTGGCTATGAGATCGCAATTTTGGCTGGCTCGCCAGGTCGAGACTGCAATCGCGGCCTGGATCGACAGCTACTGTGCATATAAGCCGCTTAATGAACAGCCCGCCGGCGACGATGCCGCCACCGCAGACGGTGCGACAAGCGGCAAGGGCACCAGCCATGGTATTGACAAAGCCGGCAACGAGAGCACCAGGGGCGGCGGCACGGAGAGCAAGGGAACTGCCACCGCAAATGGTGACGAGAAAGCAGCCGTCCCCGGTACCGCCAATGGTGCTGAAAAAGCAGCCGGACCCGGTACCGCCAGTGGTGCCACTCCGGGCAGAGCAGCGCAGCCGCAACGACCGGGAATGCGAATAAGCAGAAAGATAAGGTTTCAATACCTGGACCCGCGCCTGGAGCTTTACAAGCAATTGCAGTTTGATTTGCAAAACCTGAGCTATTCGCTTGCCGCGCTCAAAGTGTTTCCGGAAAAATACAAAAGCAGGACGCAGGATTTCAACCGTTTATTTCAGCGTCTTGAGGCTATTGCCGCGCACGAGTGTAAAGGCGAGCCCATCAATCCGACCGATTTTGAGCTCCTGAGCAACATTGACCGCATTCTTACTCCGGTCGATAATGCTATTGCCGCCAATGTCTTTTTAGACGTCGCCGCTGATGCCGTTAGCCCGCAAAGTCCGCCAAATGCGAAAGCCGCCGATGGCAAACAAAGTTCTCCAGGCGCACCAATAAAAGCGGAAACAAAAAGATCTTCAGCGACTGCGACTGCGACCGCGACTGCAACAGGAGCGAGCGCACCACAGGCGGTGCGACCGGCGAATCCGAATGCCGATGCGGAGGGCAAGTCAACTGACGCCGTTCCCGGCAGAGGTGCCACTATCGGATTGGGCAAAGCGGCGCGCCTCTTTATGATCTGCAACACCAGCCAGGGTCCTGTTTTGACCACGGGAGCCATGTATTCCTATTATGAGATCGGCGGCGGACCGGTAAAGCCGGAGCATTGGGAAAGAAAACTGTCTTATGGAACAATGATTCCACCTTGCTGGACCCGCAGCTTCGATTTGACGATAGACAAAAACAACAAAGCATCGCCGGTATCAGGACAGAGCTCAAAAGCTGCCGTGCACCGATTCAGCAGCTATGGCGATGACTGATTGACTGGAGCAATCCGGCAATTGATTGACAGCTGATTGACAGCGAACCAGAACGTTGGCGATATTGAGTCTGCTTCTCGTTTCTTAGGAAGCTGTAATTTTGTTTTGTTAAACTGAAGTTGAAATCCGGCTCTGCTGAGGTAGCCAGTGTTCGCACTGTCAGTGGGATTATTCCCACTTGTCAAAAACGGGCTTGCCTGACTACCATAGGCTAAGACTTACCAGCGGCGACATGCTCATTGAGAATCACTCATTGAGCCGATTCTCTATTCTTGTTTTGCTTGTGTCCTCGGCTAACCCCGCCTGCGTGTCCAGGTGCATCGCACCACATGCGCTTCTAGCAACATCACTCGCATGTCGAGCGAATCCGCTTACATGTCTGGTGATAATCGTCTATGTGCAGATCACCCTTGCTCGATAATGATTCCATCACCCCGCTCACATAGCCAGCACTCATTCTCATCAAAGGAAACCGCACCACCCCCGGTGGCGGAGCAGATTGACTCGTCTGCGCAGAACGCACCGACGCAATCTTCGCAAAAGCAATCCACGGCTCAGGCTTCAATTGCCAACCCGAATCAAATCGATGCCGGATCTATTCGCCTTCAACCTCCAAAAATAACGGCGGCCGAAGACGGCAAGCGGACCGGTCCGATTACGGTCTGGGAGACTCCCTATAACCGACCGGCCTTAGAAGACACTGATAACGTGCATTACACGAGGTTGGCTTTGCAGTATCTGCAGCAAGGACGACTGGAAGAAGCGGAGCGCCTTTACCGGCATGCATTGCTGATCGCCGAGAGCACATTCAGCCACGATCATCCTTCGCTTCTCAAAGCAATAGAAGACCTCGCCTGGTTCTACTACTGCAATGAAAGATATGCTCAAGCCGAGCCGCTTGTCTCCAGGGTTTTGAAAGAACGAGTCCAGACCATGGCCGGCGACGACAAGAGTCTGATTCGACTTGTAGATCAACTGGCGGACATTTACGAGAAAAACGGCAGGGCGAACGATGCGCAATCACTCTACAAGTTTCTCCTGGTAAGACAGGAAGAAACACTGGGCCGCAATTCGATCACCTGTGCCTTTACCCTGAGCCGGCTTGCCGAGCTTTACCTGCGCCAGGAGCAATTCAACTTTGCCGAGACGCTCATGCTCCGCATTCTGGAAATACAGGAAAACGTCCACGGGCGATCGTCGCTTGAAATCAGCACCACGCTTCAGGAGCTCTCGAAGATTTATTACCATCTCAACCAGTTCGACAAGTCGGCCGAGATGCTCGAGCGCCTGCTGCATATTCTCGAATCAATTCATGGACCAAACGGATTATCGGTGGCCAGTTGCCTCTTGAGATTGGCGGACTTGCTCAGCGAAGTCGGTATGGAGCATGAAGCAGACCCGTTATACAGGCGGGCTCAAGATATCTATAGCCTCAGTTATGGTGACAGCACGGCGGCGCATTCGGTTTTTCGAAAGCGTTTGGAACGAGCACGCAAGCCAATCTCGCGGGCATCGAAAGACAAGCCTGTCGATCAGGAGGAGTGCTCCCGCTTCCCCGCCATACGTCCACCAAACCTGGAAGAGCTCTTGCCCTCGGAGCTCGGCGTCATGCAAACCAGCCGTTGTCTTGGTCATGTGACAAATAGAGAAGAGAACGGCAATGGCGCGGAGCGCGAGCAGAACATCCTCGAGGAGCTCGGACTGCGATCGAATAGCACGGATAGACCGCTTTTTATGCCGGAGCCGTTCCCGTCGTCACGACGGAAATCGAATACCCAGTCCATGTTTCCGGTCTCTCATCCCGGCAGAAGATGAGTTTGTGATCTGGTAAGCGATGCGCCGGCGGTCTAGCGGTGGTGTCGCGAGTGGTGGCGCGTCTGGGGTTTTTCCGAGGCGGCTTCAAGCCCTTCATCTCCGGCAGGCTTGGAGGCAGTCAGGGATTTGATCGCTTCGCCGATGGCCTTGTCGAAGGGATTTATTTCGCCGGCTTTCTTCAGTTCGGCGAGACCTTCCTCAACCTTCTTCTCATGCACTAGAGCCATGCCGAGATGATAGTGGGCATTGCCATTGGCCGGAGCAAGCGCGACCGCCTTCTTATATTCCTCGAGCGCTTTTACCCACTGTTCCTTGTTCTCATACTCGATGCCGATTGCCAGATGTATGCCCTCGTATCGCGGCACTTCCTTTTCCAACTTAGCAAGCGAAGATATGATCGAGTCGCCGTCTTCTTGAAACGCCATTGAAAAACGGGCCGGAAATCCTTTGGGAAAGTTTTTGTCGGGGCTGCCCGTGAATGCGGTCAGATCGGCATGCACTTTGCCCGGCTGCCCGCTTACCGCTCCCAGATCGACATTCTCGAATGTCCGTCTGTCGGCAGTCGGCACAATTCCTGTCACCTGTGTTTGACCGGTGGCCAGCTGCTTTCCATCTCTGGTCTCAATGGAGTAGAAGAAGGTGGGATCGGTAATGTCACAGGCGTTATAGTTGCGAATCGTAACCGCGACCACTGCCTTCCCGCCCTGCAGCTTCGGCTCTTTCAGCTCGATTGTGACATTGCGTTTCAACTGGTTGAATTCGAAATGACTGAAATAGCCAAACGCCTGATACGCACCATATCCGACACCACCAAGGACGAGCACCAGAAGAAACGCCAGCACGCCTCGCGCTGCTCCCGGCTTGGAATTTTCCTGCGCTTGCTTGTCCAGAAAGTTGGTTTGGATTCGTTCTTTAGACATCGGTTTACCTCAGGGATTCTACAGGCGGAGAATGTGCCGACTTAGGCTCACGACTTGCGACCATGCATTTCCTAAATATTATTCTCCACCCGCCAGCCGGTTATTCTCTCACGTCACGAAATATTTATTCTAGATTGCTCATTTGCTTCCACATTTCTTATCTTTCCTCATTCGGCTGGACTCTCAGTCATCGGTGGTCTCGCCGTCCACCTCATCTTTCTTTCTGTCAAGATCGACGGGTGGTCTTGCTCTCACCACCATGGGCTTGTAGTGATCGAGATAATCAAGACGCAACTGGCCGTCAGGGTCTTGATAGTACTGCTGCAAAATCTGATCGAATTTCCAGCCGCGATTGGCGAATTGATTGGCACCATGCTGGCTCAAGCCTCGCGCTCCATTTCCCGGGCCGCGATAGGTGAACACCCAATCGTTCCCTTCCTCGCGCACGTCCAGAATGCCTGCTGTGGCAAGAGCGAGCATCTTAGCCAGTTTGATCCCATGGACCTCTCGCGTCGTGCTCTGCCCGATCACTTGAACGTCATGAGCGTTGCCGTTTATATCCCACTGCTTGACCGTAACCCCGACGATTTTCTTCACGCCCGTAATGGCCTCGAGCTTGGCCGTGGGAACGATTTTCTTGCGGATGTTCAAATTTTCGTAGGCATCACCGACGGTGGCACGATAGAATCCCGGCTTGACTCGTCCAGCATCTTTGAGAACAATTCCGCGCGTGCTCATCACCGCGTGGAATGTAGAGGGAGCCTCTCTTGCCAGGCCTTTGTAAGCTTGATCGCGGACATCGGGAACCAGATCGTATCCCTGCGTTTTAGCCCACTTAGAACCGGGTCCAAGATGCGCCCAGGCATAACTCCTGGCCGCGATCGCTTGCGCCTTCAATGCCTCTGGATGCCAGCTGGCCGGCATTTCAGCCGGAACTACCCCGAGAAGATATTCCTCGAGATCGAGCAAGTTGATGACGTTGATCGAGTTTCCGAAAGTGACGATTTCCAGACAACCGCGCCACCATCTGTTATCCGTCCAGACTTGATATCGTGGAGATGAGATATATGTGCGTTTGTCCTGAGGCAGAGGAAATGTTTTGCCTGATGCAAGCTCCTTTACCTCTCTGCCTGTAATGGAATAAACCAATCTTGGCTTGATTGGAAAAACGGGACGCCCGTCGATGAAAATGGCGCCGCCCGGATCCCACAAAACGAAGCGCGCGGACGAAACGCCGCGCAACAAGCCGATTCGCACCGGGTGAACCATCGGGGGATAGGGGTTGAAGAGCAGAATGCCGGATGGAACGCTGGCCAGTTTTTCATGACCGGGCTCTGCCTTTCCTGCTTTTGCCAGGCCCGGCTGCTGCTGAAGACCGGAAAAGAGCAATGCGAAAAGCACTAACCAGACAAGTTTCGTCGTCACCAGAACACACCCTGAGATTGGAGCCCTCTAATTTCCCCGACTCCTTATGTCGATGATACTATGATTGGCAGATGTTTATTCTTATCTAAACTATGAAAAAGATACTTATTGTTGAAGACGAAGCGGATATAGCCAACTCGATCCAGTATGTTTTGAACCAGGAAGGCTTCTCCACAAGCATGGCTCATGATGGCTTGAAGGGCATGGAGATGTACGAGAAGGATCGCCCGGATCTGGTCATTTTAGACCTGATGATGCCTGGAATCGATGGATACGAGCTGTGCAGAAGAGTTCGTGCCCAGGATAAGAAAACGCCGATTCTCATGCTCACGGCAAGGACGTCTGAAATTGACACTGTTGTCGGTCTCGAGCTGGGAGCCAATGATTACATTGCCAAACCTGTGCGCCTGCGGGAGCTGGTCGCCAGGGTCAAGGCACACCTGCGCGAGGCACCCGACGCGCAGCGCCAGGTGACGGGCATTCGCCTCGGTGAGTTGCACATTGACGTGGACAGCCGCACCGTGCGGGTTTCCGATAAAGAGATCGATCTGACATTCAAAGAATTCGAGTTACTCCTGGCAATGGCCAGGCAGCCCAATCGGGTTTTCTCACGAGATCAGCTTTTCTCGCAAGTCTGGGGGTCCGATTTCCTGGGTGAGAGCCGAACGGTAGACGTTCACATTCGCTATCTCAGGGAGAAACTGGAAGAAAACCCCAGCCAACCCAAACACATTCTGACTGTGCGCGGTGTCGGCTATCGGCTCGTCTGGGAGTAGGGCAAGAGCCGCCGTATCGCCTCTTCAATTTGGCTTGTGGGAATTCCCCCACCCGATGCTAGACAATGGTTCGCCCGGATCGGTCTCATGCGTAAAATTCCCAGTGACAGGCCGGCAAGCGAGCCCTAAACTGTGAGTCGAAAATCACAAACCGGGTTCGCTCCGGATGCGACGGCACCATCGTCGCCCTCGAGCCGGAGTGCAGCGAACCGACAGGTAGATTGCTCTGGTATCGGCGTTATGGACGGGGGCAGCGAATGAGCTGCCGGCTCCGCTTTGCATATAAAGGGATTCCATGAAAGTATCGGCAGTTTTAGTTGGCGTCAATGTTGCTGCAACCCTCTCGGTAGCCTTGCAAAACCAGGCAAGCGCCCAAGACGGAACCGCGGCTTTCTTGAAGGCGAGCCTTTCAGACGCGGTCGGCAAGAGCACGATCAGCAAAGCGCGTCAGGATCGAAACGGTCTGGCCGCCGAGCCTGCCAGCGCTTTCCACACCAACGGCGGTATCAAGTCATCCCAGGAGCGCAGCTCGGCATCAAGAACGGCGCTCGGCGGCACCTCTAAATCATCACTGTCCGATCCGCGCTCGGTCGCCGCTCGCAGGGCGCTCTGCGCGCAGGGTGTGAAGCTTCGTCCCTTCGTTCCCAATCGCAAACTGCCCAGCCGGCAAGACCTGGCCGAGGCGGCTCTGGAATCGCAATCGGCCGAGCTCGACTACGCTCCGACTCAGAGTTATCAAAGCGCTCAGGCTGTTCCCACGGCTCTGACTGGCACGATCAGCGAGTCAGCGCCCTTTTATGTCTCGACCGGCGAAGACGTGCTTCCGATGAGTGCTCGCGGCAAGTATGAAATACGAGCGCAGCAACGGCGTGCCGATTCAAAACGTTTACAGAATGCAGCCAAAGCAGTGAGCGCCTACCATCGCCAATTGACACCAAAGGCGGTGCCAGGCTCGGCAACCGCCGTGCCCGGACAGATTGGCTATCCATGCGCTCAAATGAGCATAGACCCGACCCAGCCGGTGGAGCGCATGCGCGCCGCCGATCCGCGCGGAACTCTGATGTTCAGCTCGCCTGA
>JAJPJO010000117.1 GCA_021324135.1 Pseudomonadota bacterium | reverse complement strand
GAGTCTGCAGTCGCTTGATCTCAGCGAAAGCACAATCGACGATCGTTCGCTCAGGCACACCGAGCATCTCCCTCTGCATGATCTGAATTTGTTTGGAACGAATATATCCGACCGAGGCGTACAACACATTGCTAAGATAAAAACGCTCAGGAGTCTCAACATCGGAGCGACTCAAATAAGCGATGAGGCGATCGAACAATTGTCGAGCTTGGTGGACTTAGAGGTATTCCGCTTTTGTGCTACGAAGATAACGGATAAGGGCTTCCAGTCTCTGGCGCGCCTGCGAAACATCAGACAACTGGACGTTTCGGATATACCAGTCTCGGAAAAATCATTTCGCCTGATCGGCAGCCTGCCGAAGTTGGAAAGTATCGATCTCGGCGGTGTGAAAGTCACTGCCCGTGATATCGAGGACCTGAGATCCGCCCCATGCCTGAGGCATATAATCTTGTTCCGATCCGAGCTGAATGACGCGGAGTTGCATGCTTTGTCAGAGCTCAAGGGAGTCAGAACTTTGCAATTATCAAGGAATCCATTCACGAACAACGGCGTCGCCTACCTTGGCAAGATGACAAATCTCATCAACGTCAGTATGTTGGAGTGTCCGAATGTTTCACCAGGGGCGGTGGCGCAGCTCAAGAAGCGCATTCCCGGCTGTCAGATAGAGCACTCGACTGAACGCCTTCTTCCCAAGCTTTTCAGAGATCGATAAACCGGCTCCAGAAGACTTTTTACTTCGATGCGATCGCCTCGATCATTTCGGTTTCTGACTTCGTTGAATGACCTTTGTCTGCTTTCTTTCTTCTTGGGCGGACGATTTCGACCGTGCACGGGGCATGTGTCGCCACCGCGCGCGAAACGCTCCCCAGAAGCAGATGTGGACATGCATCTTTGCCGTGCGCTCCGAGCAGAATCTTGTCAGCACTCCATTCCGTTGCAGCATCGATTATCTCACAATGAGGCCGACCGTTCCTTAGTTCGAAATGGATAATCGAGCCAGGGACTTGCACCTCCAATCGCTGCCTGATTTTCTCGCATAGCTTCTGGCATTGCTTCTTGCGTTTCTCCTCAGTTTGGCAAATCAATTCTTCAAAATCACCGTCCAGATCTTCGATTGGCTCGAGCACGGTCAGGATTTTGAATTCGGTATCGGCAGGCCAGCTGCGCTTCGCAACTGCCGATACAACATCCTTTGAATAGGGTGACTCATCTATGGCAATCACAACTCTCATGTTCAATTCCTCGTAGCCACTCTTTCTTTGTTCACTCTGGCGGTAGATACGGGCGCGTCGCACGCCATCATCTCCTCTAAATCCTCAGCGATTTCTTCAGCTGTCAGCTCTAATAGCTGCTCGTTCTTCAACTGCTCGGCAGACAGATGCACGACAACAATCGAGCAGGGAGAACGCGTTGCCACTGCATTGGCGACACTGCCAAGCAGAAAGCGGTCGAAACCACGCCGGCCGTGAGAGCCAACCACGATCATGTCGGCAGGCAGCGCCGAGGCCATTCTCAGTATTTGTCTGGATGCGTCTCCGTCGATGAGATGCCGCGCCACTCGCGCACCAGGCATGCTCGAATATAACAGCCTGGCGGTGACGTTAAGAACGTACCGCCCAGACTGTTGTTCTTCTTCGGTAATGTCTGCAATCGCGTCATCGGGCAGCAATATACGATTCTTGAGGGGATTGGGCTCGATGACGTGCAGCAGATGAAAACGCGTATGCTCTGGCCAGTTATGCGCCTTGATAAACTCGACTATGGCCTTGCCAAATACTTCGTCCGCTACTGCTACCAGTACCTTGTACATAACTTTGGAATGGTCGGCATCCTGCCTGCTCATGTTCATAAACCTCGCTTGTATCATCATTGTCCAGCAGAGGCTCGGGGGGCGCATTGGCACGAGGAATGATCCTGACTCATTCCTAAGGACGACTTTGCTCGTGCCGGATTGGTTCTACTTGCCTTTTCGTTTGGTTGGCAGCGTGTACAGAAAGTCGATTATGTTCTTGATTTCGCTTTGCGACAACTCTGCAGGCGGCATGCTGTATTGCGTCGGTTTGTATTCCCGACCATTGAAAATGGCGATGGCACCCTCTGAGATGCGACTTTCGATATAGTCACGACTGCGCCGTGCGCCCACTCCGTCGAGCGAAGGACCGATTCGCCCACCCGTGCCCTCTATGGAATGACAGGCTGCGCAACCGGAATCCTTATAAAGTTGCAGACCTTTTCGCGAGGAAGGGGAACCGGGGCGCGGCTCATACTTGAATCCCTCGGGCAAGGCTTCGTTATGCTCGGCTCCATGCCCTTTGGCGGTTAGCTGCTCCTCAGGTGGTGACAGTGAAAGCAAATACTTAGCGATTTCGTGCGCGCTCTCTTTGCCAAGCCGCATGTGCTTCATGAATTCGCGCGGATCGAGTACGCCCCTGGGAAAGTCGTCTGGAACAGCGCGGGTTCCGGTCAGGGTTGCCACAATCTCGCTTTCGCTTCTGTATTTTGCAATGCCGTCCAGCGGCGGACCGATTAAGCCGCCGTCGCCTTTAATGAAGTGACAGTGCAGGCAGCCGCCTTTATCGACGAGCTCGGCTCCTTTGCTTTTAGACTCATTGGCTCGAGCCGTTTGCAAGTTAAATGCCAGTAGTAAGGAAAGAACGACGATTCCGGGTTTCTGCATGGCTTCGCTCTCAATTAGTGGATGACGGTACTTTAGCACCTTGGCCGTTGTTCTGAACAGCACTTGCAGTTCTACATCTTAATGGCTTGGCCATTTACAACAAACGGGTACGGCTGATCAAATTCATCTATGCCGAGTTGTACCGGTTGTTGCAAGTCAGCTTCCAGCACGAGCGGCTTACTGGTATCGGATACGGTGGCAACTATTTTCACGTGATCTTTGTTAAACGATACTTTCGTGTGGGTTACCTCTTTGAATTTGCCGACCAAACGCATGAAATCGTCGTCGTTCACATGTTCAGATGCTTGAATCAAAGCGGCAAAAGTGGCTCTGCCTCTGGGTTCTCCCTCTGCATGCGTCCAGGTCAAGCGCGCTGCCGAAATTTGTGCGCCGTCGCGTGAGTAAGCGAGCGGAGCCATTTCGTCACTGTCTGTAGTGGCAATGAGTACTTGGATTGCAACAACTACATCTTTATAACGAAGAAAGATTGGTTTGCGCCAATCCAGGCGGCTATCAGCGAGGATCTCATTGCGATCGCTCCAGAGGCGGATATCTGCCGGAAGATCGAGATGCGAGTAAAGCACACGGGCATGATCTTTTTTCTGCAACTGCGGGTCGAATGAGCTCAGAAATAAGACACTAGAGCCGATTTGTTGACTTGCCACAAAGGGCGTCAGATGATGTGCTTTATCATGACCGCTTGCACCCGTTGATTGCTTTATTTGCCCGTACGGATCGCCTCTGCCATCCATAAAATAGTTGAGCATCGGCTGTTTTGGTCCACCCGCAAAGTTGATCGTGAGCACTTTGTCTTCAGGTCCGATCGCTGAGCCGGCGCAGCCGATCGCAAAATGCTCTGCTATGTAGTTCGTATTACGGTGAGAAGGATTTGGCCCGAAGCGTTGCTGCACGAAGCGAGGCACGGGAAATAAACGCTGAATAACCGGCGGTGGATCCCACTGCTGCGCCTCGCGAGCTATCACCTGTGGGCTTGGCTTCGTGTTGTCGATCCAGCCTGCCTCCCTCAAGTGATCGTCGAGATAGCCATGCCCGGTCAGATAGTCGTAGTCACGGCTGTGCGCACCCGATAATCTGCCGTCGGGTGCAAACCAATTCGCGGCAATATCTTTCCAAAAATAGAGAAGACTTGCCTTCGCCTTTTGTTGGGCATCATCGCTGCGTGCGAACTTGCGAATCAATGCCAGCGAATCGAGATCGGTTCCATAATATGTCGGGCTGATGAACTCGTGAATGCCGTTTGCCTTTGTGTAGGCAATCCAGCGATCGAAATCGAGATAACCGGTTTGAGCCAAATCGTCTTGATCGAGCGCCTCGCCCAAGCCGATTTGATTCCAGCATTTCATAAGGTAGATGTTCGTGTAAGAGACATCGACCTTATGATTGACGATGCCGACACTGGCGTCCTTCATCATGTCGCGCAGCATTTTTCTGGCTCGATCGCTGAGGCTGTTGCGCTCTTTATGCCAAAGAATGAGCGCATGCTGCATCACAAACTCAGCGGCGTTTAGATCGCCGGGCTTGTCCTGATCGCTGTACCAGGCGAAGTTGCCGAATGTTTTACTGCTCGGATCGAGGTCTTGCATGCTGCGCGTCAGCTCAATCATCTTTTCGGCCCGGTCGGGATAAGACTGCGCGCACTCCACGGCATAATCCATCGTCTCTCGGCAGGTAAAGCGGTTTTTCTTATCCAGAGTTTGATTGTTTGCCGATCCGACTGATCCGAGCTTGCGCCACTCCTTCTCCAGCCATGCCGCCCGTGCACCATTGGCGGTATCATTCGCCGCCGGTTCCGCGGTCGCATTTGATAGCAGCAGGAAAGGCATGAGCAGGATCAAGACGAAAACGGATCCGCAGAGGGTAATGATCCTGAGAATTTGCGACGACCGATGATCTCTGCATTGCCTCATGTCGCGCGACCTCCTTAGATGGATGTCGAAGCGTTGTCAGCCTCAGTCTCGGTTTTTCCTCGAAGCTCGGCTCGAGCTTCGCTTCTTTCCTTTGGTTGGCTCTTGTCTTTCAATTCACTCTTTTCCCGCGGTTGAGGCTTATCTCTTGGCTCAGCCTTCTCGTGGACTTCTGGCTTGCCATCTTTATTTTGAGAGCGATCTCTTACATCGGCATGTTCAGAGGTTGAATCCGATTTGTCCTTCGGCTCGGCCCTGTCAATCGATTCTGAGGCATTCTTGCCCGGCTGGTCCGTTTGATGGACGGCTTCTGTATCTTCCACTTGGAAGCTTTCCATGGCGTTTTTCAGCTCTTGAGTGTCGTGCTTCTCTTGTGCCGAGCCTGGAACATCTTGCTTCTGTTGGGCATCTAGCTCACTGAGTGTTTTACTCAAGGCTTGCGATGCAATCGCTTTTTCACGGCTGTCGCCGGTGTTGGCGATTGTTTTCAGAGCCGATACCGTCCCGGCGCTGGGGATCATAGCGGCGCATTTGGCTGCGATATCGGTATTCACAAGGGTGCGCAAACAGAGGATCGCCATGCGCTTGCTGCTGTCGTTGCCCATCAAATGCGGAATGAACTTCTCGATGGTCTGCGCCTCTTGCAATTTTATTTGTTGCTCGTTGAATGAGTAGGTAGCGACAAGCGCTCCGCTCGCGATCATGGCGCCGGATATGATCGGGCTTAGAGCTGCCATCTTATCCCAGAAATCGCGCCGTTTGGTCGGGGCATGCATTTTGGTAATCGTGTCAGCCAGCTGTTTTTGCTGCTCTTCGATGCGTGACAGGGTTTCTTTGAGTTCTGTTTCGTCCATGGGAAATCTCCCGGTTTCGAGTTCAAAAAGGGTAACATCAAACGGTGCAAAAGCAGCCACTTCATCTGAAGCTCTCAAGAATTCTTTAGATGGTTTCGCCCCTGTTAATTTTCCGCTAAATTACTGCCAGAACCAATGCCACAGCCAAAAGAACAAGCAGTGACAGTCCGAGGTTCCAGTACAGCTCGGTTATGTCGAACAGCGGCTCGTTTCTAAATTTGTAACTGACGGCGCCGAACAGGATGATCACAAATGCATTGGCTGCCAGAAATTGCGGCTGAAATGCGATGGCAACGGCGGACTTGAAGTAGACCATGCCGAGTTCTGGTAGCATATGTGATACCATTGTCACTGCCGCGCAGAGGCAAATGATCAGCAGCGAAAAAAGCGAGTTGCTGATCAAGCGATTGCGCACAACCGCCCGTGGTGCCAGGGCATGTAATAAGGTGACCCCAAGCACATTGCTGAGCAAGAAAAAGCCGGTTAATTTTATCGTGAAGGGTTTGGGAATCTCCGGTCCGTGCGTAGCCGGTCCGGCAAAAGTTTTGTCTATCGTCTGCACAACTTCCGCCGTGTGAGGCATTTGCCAAAAAACGTATGCCATCACGATGCCCCAGAGGGCAAAAGTCCACAATAACACGACAGTCAATCTTCTCAGCACTTGTGCTCCGGCCTCAGTGCCTGCTTCGGGTGCTAGAGATGAGATGTCTTTATTGATTTCCGCGGAAGGCATATCTGTTGGAGATCTTTTGGATGGACGATTTAGTATGGCACATATGCATCAGATCTTTTCCGGACGATCCTTACACTGACTGAACACTAATTGAGTGGTGATTAACGACCAAAATCCCAATTTATAGGATAGACTTGAATAAGAAGAAGTGTTAAGTCATGGCTCGATCCAGAAAAAAAACAAACCAACGACTCGTCAAAAACCTTACTCACAAACTAATTGGTGTCCCATAAATAGAAAGCAGGCGGTTTAATGGTAGCGCAGAATAATCCACCTATGTTGAGGAAAGCTAGCGATAGGCCGTTTCGGGCGTTGGTAATGCCAGGCGGTGGCGGACGTGGCGCCTATCAAGTTGGAGTGGCCAAAGCTCTTTTTGAGCGGGGGCTCGAGTTCGATCTTGCATTTGGGACCAGCATCGGCGGTATAAACGCTACTTTCATGGCTCAGGGGAGCATGGCAAGGCTCGAGGATATGTGGTGCACAATCCGGGGCAAAGATGTTTTCTCGCTACCCTCAGCGCCCCAAATCGGTCGCCTGGTTCTGGGCCACAAACTTGGCTTGCTCGATACCAGACCGCTCGAGGAATTGCTCAGGCGCGAGGTCGACTTGCAGAAATTGAAGACAAGCCGCATGAAAATTGGCTGGTGCACGACTGACCTTTGCAGTCTGGAGACTCGATTGCTCACGATTGACGATATCGTTTCCACCAATGAGCTGATCGACGTATTGATGGCAACATCCGCCATTCCGATGGCTTTTCCGCCTCGTCACATTCAGGGCCATGGGCTCTGGGTTGATGGTGGACTCGTTCGTAACACCCCTGTGGAGACCGCCATCCAAATGGGTGCCGACGAGGTGTACATGGTTCTGCTTCATCCCGAGAAGATCAATGTGTGTCCGGTAAATATGTTCGAGGTCCTGGTCCGATGCCTGGACATAGTACTGGAGGCTTCGGCCCGCAAAGAAATCGAGACGGCTGAGCTGTACAATCGACTTCTTGCTGCCGGATCGGAAGAATCGCGCGGGCGTAAGAATGTAGTCATCCGCGTATTTCAACCGAGAAAGCCGGTGAACACAACATTGCTCGAGATTCATCCGGAACGTTCGCGCCGCCTGATCAAGCAGGGATATGAGGAAGCGAACGAGATACTCGATATGTATGAACGACCTCCGGCGCTAGGTGCTACTGCTTCCTGAGCATTGTGCCGATACACCGAGTGGCGGTGGTGGCGGTTGCCACGGCTTTAGCGGTGGTGGGTTTCACGGAAGTCATGGTTTTACTGGCGGCGTGTTCCGCGGCACGATCAGAGGTGGGGGAGGCAGCAGTTCGCACGGGTACTCCACTCGCGTCATAACAAAAAAGTCCGATTCGAATGAGCTGGAGGACGCCAAAAAGAAGCATCATTTTTGGCAGCATCTGCACATATGGCCGTTCTCACATCACCGGAACAGCAATATGCAACCCACGACAATCAAACCGGTTACGGGAAATCCGACTGATTCTCTTGCAAAACCTGCTACTGATTAATGAGCCGAGTTAGCGGTTAGCAAGCAAAGTCTAATTGATCTGATACCACATCTAGTGCGCAAAACGCATTGGAAAAATCACTTGCTCTGGTTCGAGTGTTTTTCCGGATTTTGGACCTCTTTGGGCGCGCTGCCGGGCGAGCCGCCATCATTCGAAGGCGAGGTCGGACGCTTGTCTGCCTGAGAGCTTTCGCTGGCATCGGCACTTGCATCGCCCTTGGTGGCACCATTTTTTATCTTTATTTGCTTTTTGTCATCATCAGGTGATCCGGTCCAAAAAAATGTGAGCACCTTTTCTACCGTGGTGCGCGAAGTGCCTGATGGAAACTCTAATTCAGGACTGCCATTCATTGACTTGATGACGATAAATGCCATAGTGTTGAGGAACATGTTTGGACTTTTCTGAACGAGATGAATATCCGAGATCTGATGCTCTCGTGTGATCGTGAAGGCAACCTGGCACTCAGACGTATTGCTCGGCGGAAGAGATTGTTCTTTCGCCAGCTTATTGAATCGGCGCGAGATCTGCTCTTCCACTTTCTGATGCCATTCGCTCCAGGCGCCTTCGGCGCGCTTCATATCTTTTAGATCATCGGCCTCGAGTCCGTCCGCTGAATCTTTCGGAGAGGCGAGGTTGTTAACCGATCCATGCGTTTTGTCTTGCATAGAAGAGTCCGTCTTCTTTTGTGCGGCTACTTGCGCATGAGCTTGGCCTGCGCATGTTCCGAGAAGCACGAGTGATAACACTAAAGATTGGAATTTCATGGAGTGACCTGCCGATGGCTCATTTTAGCATTGTTCGTTTGCCATTGCTCCAGGCAAAGATTGATGTTATGTAATGCCCGGTCCAGTCGCTTGATGCTAGTGCCGCAGCAGTGTTCTTCGCAGGGGAGCCGGCTTCATGCACTGAGCGCGAAGCACCCAGTGCATGAAGTTCAATTCCCGTCTGAACTATTTGAGGTGTACGAAACTCAGAATGTTATCGATGAGGCTCTTGGATGAGCCTGCGTCATTGGTGGTGTCATCCGAGTTCGCAATCGATGCGGTGCCGTCTGCAGTCGAGGTCGTCGGCAGGTCGCTCGCACCTCCCGTCGCGCTGGCAGCCCAGCCTGGATCGGTACCCGCACTGGATACAGTGCTATCACCGGATGTGGTGCTATCCAGACCTCTTTGAAGAACTGGCAGCAAATCCGGGTCGTTGTTTTTTTCTGCAGCATCTTTGAGGACCGTTTGCGCTGAGGCATCATCACCAGAAGCGCTCAAGACCTGAGCATAAATCAATCTTGTCACGGCGGACTGATTTTTCTCTGTCGTGATATCTTGACTCAAACTGTTGACCTTATAGATATCATTCTGCATTGGTGCCGTTTCCTTGTCTCGCTGATCGAGGAGATCTGATAGATCAGGAGCCAACTGAAGCAAGGAATCACGATACTGCTGTGCATCATCGCTCGAGCCCGCACGTTTGTAAGCGTCGAATACCGCTTTCGCCTGCTGCTGGTCTTCTGAGTTGAGAGATGAGAATTTATCGGTGATTTGCTTATCGACATCCTGTAGTTGTTTTTGAACATCGGGTGTCATCTGCTTTTGCAGAGACTGACTGGCAGTCTCGAATTGTTTTTGCAAAGCAGGCAATGCCGGTGAGCTGCCTGAATCGGCTGCTTTAATTGCTTCCTCGAATTGCTTTTTTACATCGGGAGTCAGCTGCCCGGCACTGTCCATGGTATCAGCAAGGCTGGATACAAACCTGACCGGACTCGATCGATCGAGCGTGGCAACGGCGGAGGAGGAGTCGTTCTGCGGCGGCAATTGATCGCTTGTACTAGCAATCGATTGTTCTTCCTTTGGAACAACCGGTGCTATACCGTCTTGCATGGGCAATGGCGGTACGGGAGTTTTTAGCAGTTGCTCGCTTGATGATCCGTCGGGTGTCCCTTGCCGATTGGCGGGGATCTCCAGCCCGCCCGGGTTGATTTGATTAGGCATCAATGGATCGTTCTGCGAGAGGTCAAGCGATCCGCTCTCAATCTTGCAATGATGACCATGATGAGCATGACCATGACGCCCATGACCATGATGTTCTCGTATGTGACCCTGTATGTGGTGCTTACCGTGGCGCCCCTGATCTTCTTGCATTGCTTTCAGAATTCGAAGACCGTCTTGTACGTCACCCTGCTGAATCAATTCGGCGGCAATGGAAGCTGAATCGAATTCCTGCGAACCGGGGAAAAAAGTTCCCTCACGTCCAACGTTTCCCTTAAGCCCCGGGAGATTCAGTCCTTGCAAGCCCCCTTGCTGATCGGGACCGTTTAAAACATAAATGTTCAACGGATGATCCTGTCCAGATCCAGAATTCAGATGCAGCTCTGGGCTGGGCAGTTGATTGTATTTTTGCTCAAAGAAATTATTGCCCTTTTGAGAAGGACCATCTAACCACGTCATACTCTAACACCTCGAAGCAGTGAGTGAAACACATCTGTTTTCGGGATTTTGAGTGGTGGTAAAAAGTCCCATTGTAAGCTTAGCCGATTTTCCTGCCTTTAGAATGGGAATAACACGTAGTCCGGGAATATAAACCTTGCGGCCCTGTTTCGCGGCCCCTGTTTCAAGAATCGTTTTCCAGAGCCCCAGAACATGCCCAGCAGTGATAAAGGAAACAATCAGGACTCTTGGGGTTCTCGACCAAGGGAGCTGACGGCATTTGAGCTGGATAATGGTTCCGACGATAAAAAAACAAAGGCAGAGAAGGCAAAGCCCAGGGCTGAGAAAGGCGATTCCGGTTGGGATTGGGACGAATCAACCATGGAGGAAGAGCCTCGGCCGGCCAGGGCATTTCAACCCCAGGCGCCCAGTATAACCGCCGTTCCTCTGGCCTCTGAAAAACGGCGCACCCGCCATGGTGAGAAACAGATCGGCTCTGATGGCGGATTGTTGGATTCCGAGGATCTCTGCCGCCAGCACCTGAAGTTGACTGAGCCGCTCAGCGGTCAATTGTTGGCAAACCGGTACAGAATACAGGACCGTCTGGGCGAGGGAGCCATGGCGATCGTCTACCGCGCCAAGGACGAGAAGAGCGGAAAATCGGTCGCGGTAAAAACGCTCAAGTTTCACGAGCCGGACGTGGCGATGCGTTTCGCCCGCGAGGTCGAGATCCACACGCGATTGAAGCATGAAAATATCGTCGATGCCATCGAATGCGTATCTGAATTCGGCCAATCGTTTTTCGTGATGGAGCTTTTGCGGGGCTCCAGCATCGAGCAATTGCTCGAGAGGAACCTTCGATTCAACGACCCGCACCAAATCGCAGAAATACTGGCGCAGATTTGTGAGGCTGTCGACTTTGCTCACCAGAACGGCGTCATTCATCGAGATATTAAACCGGAAAATATCTTCGTTATGGAGCTAGGCGGTAAGACTTTAGTGAAGGTGCTTGATTTTGGGGTCGCTAAAATCCAGGAAGATTTGCAGCGTCTGACCAGAACCGGCATTGTTCTTGGCTCTCCTGCATACATGAGCCCCGAACAGTGCATGGGGCTTGATATTGATTCGCGTTCGGACCTTTATTCCCTCGGCGTCGTGGCCTATGAAATGGTCACTGGCTGTCTGCCTTTTGATGCGGACACGGCAGTCGCAATGATGGAGGCGCACTGCACGCCGACTATTAAACCGATGCCAATCGCCGATCACCGCAAGGATTTCCCGGCCATGCCTGAATTGCAAGCCGTGTTCGAGCGCGTCCTTAGCACGGATCCGGATGAGAGACATCAGACCATGTACCACTTCAAGCGCGAGCTGGCTTTGTGGTGGCGGGCAGCCAACCCTTATCGTCCAGTGGCGGATTGTCCTTTCAAGCCGGGCACTGCAGCGCTCGTGAAGCCCAAAGCTAAGAAGGACAATGGTGGCAAAACTGACAGCAAAGAGCAAAAGTCGGTATTGAGCAGGGAAGACTCGCAATCACTTAACCAATTGCTCGGGCGACGGCAAGGAGGAGGAGAAGTATCGCAGGCGGATACCCTCACGATCGATCCTTCTGTTTCCAGACCGTCTGAGACCCCGCCTCCGCCCGTGCGAGTCTCCAAACAACATCAACTGCTGATCGGATGGTCGGTCGTGATCATTCTGATTTTCGGACTCTGTGCTTTGATGGCCTACGGTTTGATCTCGATGATTGAAGGACAGCAGGGGCAAAATGGTGCGGCGCAATCGCCAGCCAAGACACCCACTTCTTCACCAGCAGCCGCATCGACATCGCAGTCGCCGGCTGCCGCTGCAAAAGAAGAGAAAGCCGCGGTTAAGGACGCGCAGGAGCCTGCCGTCATCGATGTTCCAAACGAAGATTCCGATCAGTCAGCCACCGGCGATGTAGTTACACCGCCGGTGTCGACAACTCCCGCGCGCAGGAACCTGCGCAGAATAACGCACTGACTCGATTGCTGCGCGCTCAATCTGCACCGCCTGTGGTGCGGATCGCCTCAGCAAGCTTAGTAGTTCTTGATCACTACTTTGCCTTCAGGCGTTTTGATTTTGATCTTTCTGCGCCCTTCAAAAGCAGCATCGGTTCCAACTACCTCACCGGTCGTGTTGAGAAGCATTCCAGGACGTACGTCTTCCTTGAGCACGAACGTATTGTTATCCGGCAAAGTTAGCGAAGCACCAGGTGTCACCACCGCACCGTTGTTCAATACTTTCAGCGACGTCATGGTCGATGCTTGAGTGGCAGGCAGGAGCAGGACCTGATTGTCCGGCGTCGAGTATGCCTTCATCTCAATCGTCGTCGTGTCAGCCGGAGCTGATTGAATCGATGTGCATACGGCTGCGGCAAGCATTAGTGGAATTAGTCGTTTCATAAAACTGTACCCTCCATGTTGGCTTTCAACGTGGGACGGGTCAGCCAATTACTGGTTCCTAAATGAATGAGCAATTATGTCTTTGCAAAAAAGAACGGTGAAAAAATCCAATGCAAAGGCACACTGGATTGGATGAGCCAGTATCGTCAATGCTTTAATATTGAAAACCATCGCGTCTGAAGTGGACCATCGGCTCTTGATCTTTATTGAGCATGACACCGTCGATGACCTCGCAGACGACCAGGCGATGATCGCCGGCCTCGGCAATATGAGCCACTTTGCCGATCATGCAAGCAATGCAGTTTGCAAAGGCGGGCGGTCCATCAAGATCTTTGACGAGTTCCAGTCCATCAAAGCGATCGAATCCTTCTTGATATGGTTTGGCGAAATTCTTGAAAATGTCCGTGCTTTGTTTGCTTAATACGTTGAACGTGCATTTTGTCCCAATCGTCAGACGACTGAGAAATGGTCTCTGCATGTTGACGGCAACAGTCAATAGCGGCGGCGAAAAGGCTGCCTGTGTGACCCAGGTTGCCAGAAAGCCTTCCTTGCCTTGATTGTCTTCCATGGTCACGACATATACGCCGCTGGCCATTCGGCCCAGACACGCTCCGATCCGTTGTTTCAGCTCGGGATTCATGGTGCTTAGTGCATCCGTCGAAGTCATACGTTTAACCTCCGCTTCCTTATTGCATCTTGAGATTAGATGCTCTGAGGAACTCGCTAGTTTCATTCTCATAGGAATCGCAACATTATATATGGAGTTGCCGTTTCATAGTGATAGGGGGTAAATGCCCGGCTCTGTCGGATATTATTAGTGCAGAGCTATAATATCGATCGACCTTGAAGAAAGCGGTTAGATGCCCAAAATCCTTCTAGTAGAAGACGATCATGCTCTGGTAAAGCTGATGTGCGATTGCCTCGGCGCCCAACAGCATACCGTTGAGTTTTCATACAACGGTGCTGAAGGTCTGGACCTTTTGCGTTCCTACCAGTTCGAGCTCATCATTTTAGACTGGGATCTGCCCGGCTTGAGCGGCATCGAGGTTTGCAGGCAATATCGCGCCCGCGGCGGTATGACCCCTGTTTTAATGTTGACGGGTAAGAGCACCGTCGGCGATAAAGAGGCTGGGCTGGATGCCGGAGCTGACGACTATTTGACCAAACCGTTTTCCATGCGCGAATTGGCCGCTCGTGTGCGAGCCTTGCTGAGAAGACCAGGCGGTCTGGCGGAGAGCGTTTTGCGCTGCAGACATATTGAGCTTGAGCCTGATGCTCGAAAGGTCATGAAAAACGGCGCCGAAATCAAACTGCTGCCCCGCGAGTTTGCATTGCTCGAGTTCATGATGAGGCACCCCGGACAGGTCTTTACCACACAAGCTCTATTGGACCGGGTCTGGCCTCTCGGCTCCGACGCCACGGCCGAGGCGGTGACCAGTTGCATAAAGCGCCTGCGAACTAAGCTCGATAAGGAAGGCGAGCCTTCAGTAATTACATCTGTTTATGGTGTGGGCTATAAGGTCGACCGCGACTAGAGTTTCCAGCTGACCACAGTTTGCCAAAATTGATTTCTATCCTGTATTTGTTGCGGAACTCGCCCACAACAAAATTGAATCCTATTACGCGTGGCTGAAGGGGATGTTTATATGTTGCTCAAACGCTCAATCTCTTTGTTGTCCTCATGGACTATGATCATGCTGGTGGCAATGCCGGCTTACTCAATGGATGTGCAAAACGAAGTAGCCGAGCTAAGCTACAATCTGAGCGATCCGCTCGTCGAGCAGTCGCAGCCGGCGGACATGACCCTGAAAAAATGCAATGAAGCGATCTCGCGGAATAAGAATGATTTCCGCGCCTATGTGCAGCGCGGCATCCTCTTTTCCCGAATGGGCAAAGACAAACAGGCAGCCAGAGATTTTGAGACAGCCACCAAACTTCTCGATACAAAGGATCCGAGAGCAAAAGTCAATTCTAAAGTTGTCACAATCAGAATGCGCGCCAAGAAAGAAGGCAAAATCGGCTCCGGCACTAATAAAGGCGGCCTGGTCTCGAGGATTTATTAGTCCTCCCTTTCACTGGTTTGTCTGAGTGGAATGCGAAACCAGAAGACGCTGCCGATTTTTGCATCGTCAACGCCAATCGCTCCGCCATGCAATTCGATGATGCGCTTGCATATTGATAGACCCAGACCGGCACCGCCTTGATTGCGCGAATCCTCATCGTGCACTTGCTGAAAGCGATCGAATATTTTCTCTTTGAACTCGGCAGGCACGCCTCTACCTTCGTCAGAAACCGAAACCTCGGCATAAGGTTTGGCACCATATTCGGTATCACCGTCTTGACTGGCTTCTTGCCCCGCCTCGCTGCCGTTACCATTTTCATTTAAGGTAACCGCAACGCTGACCCTGCCTCCGATTGGGCTGAATTTTATGGCATTTGAAACAAGGTTCAAAACGACTTGCATCAGTCTATGTGGATCGACTTCCACCTCGATCTCTTCATCAGCACTGAATTCAAGGTTCACGTCTTGTTGCTCTGCGAATCCCTGGAGCGAATCAACGGTTTCCTCGACTATTTGATTTAATGATATAAAGGAAAACTCGAGATTCAGTCTTCCCGATTCCATTTTCTCTAAGTCAAGTATGTTGTTCACCAGGGCCAGAAGCCGACCCAGGCTCGATTCGGCTGATCTGGCTCTGACTATGGCTTTGTCGGGGACTTCGCCGTAGACGCCGTCGATGAGCATCTCCAGGAATCCACGCGTGGCAGTCAGCGGAGAGCGAATGTCGTGGCTGACCATGGCGATGAAGTCGTTCTTCATGCGCTCGACTTCTTTGCGGCTCGAGATGTCTTGAACAATGCAAAAGTATGATCGTTCCTCTTCTGATTTTTGAACGGACCAGTGCATATCAGCCACATGACCGTTCTTGCAGCATATGCGCCCATCGAAACGGGCACTGGCATTGCTGGTATCCAGACTTTCAAACATTGATCTGGTGATTTCCTTTTCGGAATCCGGCAACAAATTGGCCAATTTCATACCAACGAGCTCGTCGGGAGCATATCCCCAGATGGCCTGGGCCGATGGGCTGACCGTGACGAAGGTCCCCTGCGCATCAATTGAGCAAATCACATCCAAAGCATTTGAAATGATGGCAGTTTCCTTGCGCTGCGCTAAACGCAATGCATCTGCAGTCTGGTGAAAAACGCGATCGAGCGTGCTGATCTCATCGGCACCTGAAACGAGTGGATTGAGAGGTTTGCCGGCGGAAAGCATAATGGCGTTTTGGGTGACCAGCTGCAGCCGTCGAGTAATATTTTTGGTGAACGCCAGAGCGGCAAGCAACGCGAAAACCACGTTGCCCACTATGCCCAGGATGATTACCACCGCCAGCGATCGCCTGTTCTTCGCTTCATCATACGGGTATCTTTTTTGCAACTCCGCCTCGTGATTGGTCAGCTCTTTCACTTGCGCAACCGTTGTTTGGTTAATGGAGACTTCCAGTTCTTGGTCCAGTTTGCTGTTGGCTACAAGCGACGGCTCGGAACGATCGTTCTCTTCAATGACTCGGAATGTGTCGGCTAGAAGAGCCAGGTTGCGGGCGCCTGTTGTTTGCAGATTTTTCACTATTCTCAGTTCGGTTTCGTCTCTTGCTTCTTTGTCCAGCTCTTGAAGAGTCGGCATAACAGCGCGCACGGACTCTTCGTATTGCGCCACGAATAAACGGCTGCGCGTCAAGTGATAGGCTACTAAAGTGTGAGTGGCGTCAAAATAGAGCTCCTGCAAATGATTGGCGTGAGCTTGAATATTGCGCGAGCGATTGGCTGAATCGGCCAATTGGTACCACTGATACAACAAAACCACAGCCAGTGCCATTGCACACAGCGTAACCAGCAAAGGCACGAAGACGATGATGAACCCCTTGGCTGATATCTTGAGATTATTTGGATCTAGTCGATGAAACATGCCGATTAAACTTACCCGGACCTCAATCCAGCTGCCTTCAATCTACCCGGCTTGGCTACGGAAACGACTGACCTGATCCGTTTTTTCATAACGCCCAGGGGTAAAAAGGAAATGAGCCTTCCTGAGGCAGGTTAACTGGCATGGTCTGGGCGTGAAGACGCATCATAAATCGGCCGGCAGCGTCCTGAGCACTATCAGCGCTATGGTGCTCTGGTTGGCGCTTTGCGGCGGGTCTTCGAGCGTAGCCGTCCAGGCTGCGCAGGAAAGTCTCGAGTCGGATTCGGCTCAGGCGAAGGAACTGTATGACGCACACAAATACTCCGAGGCGGTGCGATTATTCAATCGTATAATCGAGCGTTCTTCCGATAATGCAACGGCACTCAAAGGTCGAGGCATTTGCTATCAAGCGTTGAACAATTACAAGGCAGCCATAGACGATTTCAGCCGCTGCCTGAGCAAGAATCGCTCGGATGTCGATTGCCTTGAGCGGCGCAGCTATTGCTACTTCAACAGCGGTCAAAGAGATAAGGCCATGCTCGACGCCCGAGCCATCGTCAATTTGAAACCAAACGATCCGGAGTCATACGATAGACTTGGCTCAATTCTCGAGTCAACCGATCTGAATAGGGCGATCGAAGTGCATAAGAAAGGAATTGCGGTCGATCCCGGATATGCTAATGGCTATGCTCGCCTGGCCCATTGTTTTCTTCGCTCGGGTCAACCATCCAGTGCCATCGAATACGCCACCAAAGCGCTCAGCCTCGATCCTAAATGCGGCGGCGCATACACTGCAATGGCGATTGCTTGCCGGGATGTGGCTTCGGTCAAGCGGGGTATTGCGATTTGCACAAAAGGCATCAAGGCACTGCCTGATGATGTGCTGCTGCATGCGACGCGGGCCTGCTTATATAGCGAGGTGGGCGAGAACGAAAAAGCGATAGCCGACTTTGAATTTGCCATCAGCAAAGATGGTGAGCGCCCCGAATACATGGACAAGGTGCAGAACAATTATAAACGGCGAATCGCTGAATTGATGCAAACCAAACGAGGGCAGGATGCACTTCGATTAGCCAAGTCAGCAATCCAACTGCATCCAAAAAATGAAGTTCTGCTGAAAGAGGGCGTCAAGGTGCTGATCGATCTTGGTGATTACGCCGCTGCAGAGATCGATGTCGCACAGCTGATAGAGCTCAGTCCGAAGCAGGTGGAGTATCGTATGCTCTCGTATTTTGCTCACATCAGACTGCACGAGTACGAGAAAGCGCTATCCGATTGCAATGAGATTCTCAAAATTGATCCGCAAGCTCGGACTGTTCGTGAGTTGCGTGCTGATCTCGAGATGAAGCTGAAGCGATTCCAAGATGCCATTGCCGACTATACGGTTTCCATAAATGAAGGTGCGCAAATCTCCAGAAACTTCGAGATGCGCGGTAAAGCCTACTTCCAGCTCGGGCAATTCGAGAAGGCAATCAAAGATCTTTCCAGTGCAATCGATGAAAATCCGAAGCTGGCTGATGCATATCACATCAGAGGAGAAGCTTATCAGGCGGTTGGAAAAGGAGCGCAGGCCAAGCTCGATTTCGAGCGCGAGTTATACATTGCCCGACGCTATGGATATAAACTGAAGTCGCCCTTCGATCAAAAGGAAAGTGGGCGATCGGCGTTGCGAGAGAAGAGATCTGCCGTTTCCGCCCGAATAGAAAAACTGATTGCCGACCGCGTCGAACTATTCGATCTGACGAGCGACAACATCGCGGACTATGATCTGTTGAGCTTTGAGGAATGTACTGATGCAGGAGTAATTCGTCTAGGTCGTGAGGAAACCAGCCCCGATGCATTCGGTGATGCCGGGCTTGCTCATCTCAGTCGGGTAAGGGGGGTAAAAGAGTTGGATATCTACGGCTCGAGCGCCGCGGATCTCAACTGGATAAGTTCATTTCAATCACTAGAAACTCTCCGCCTGATTGGCTGTAAGAAATTAAATCTGCAGGCTGCGGAGAATATAAATCGACTGACTCATCTTCGCAGCCTCAGCTTTTTGAACACAGATGTAAGAGATGATTTCATTGATAGACTGGCGAACCTTCACTCTCTTGAGGAATTGGATTTGGGCGGTACGCAGACCACCCGCAAGGGAATCGAGAGATTGGTTTTAAGATTGGGTGGTTTGAAATTGGTTCGGCTGGCAACGGCTGAGCGAGCAACTTCGCTGACCGATGCGGATCTTGAGAGTCTCTATATGAATTGCCGCAAGTGCAACTTCTTCCCGAATTACATTATGCAACTGAAAGCTCGAGCCGATCAATTGCAAGCCGATGGCAACGATCAAACAGCCTATAAGCTCTACTCTCGCTGCGTCGATCTGATGCAGAAGCACATGGCACCCGACGAAGATAAAGTCAGGATCTGGATCGGATATGCAAATTCGGCGTATCAAATCGGCGATCATGCAACCGCAATCGCGGCAGCTAAAAACGCATGCGATTGCGCCTCACGATTGAAAGCAGACGAGCGAAACGCAAGGCAAATCGTAGAGGCACAGCAGGTCTTGTTCAACGCTTATCACCTTTCCGGACGCTACAAAGAGGCCGAGCCTGTTGCATTGAATATGCTCAAGGGTTTGAATACACTGAGGGATAAAAATTACATCGACTTTCAAATTCGATACAAATTGGCTGATATGTACAGGACTGAGAAACGCTGGAAGGATGCGCTGGCACAATTTGATCAATGCCAGGCCGTCATGAAGCGTGACATTGATTTTACCGATGAGCAGTATAAAGATAACCTGGAAAAAATTAAAACCGGGCAATTCAACCAATCAGGACCCGGCCATGATTTGAACTTCCAGTCACGGTACGGACAGTCCGGAATGCCTGAGAGAATGCTGTATGGCAACAAAGTGAATGACCTGAGCTCAGGTCATCGAAACGAAGATCGTCCCTCGCTTCTTACCGATCAGCGAAAACGGCCCAACATGAACCAACGAGTCCGTCGCGGACCGCAAGATAATCTGCTGCCCAGTAGCCGAGAAGATAGAAAGAAAAGACTGCTCCAGCGCCGGCAGCAAACGCTTGCTCGCGACAGATTCCTTCTCGCCATCGCCCGCGGTGCCGCCGGAATATGCCAAACCGAGCTGCATCAACTGAGTGAAGCAAAAGAATCATTTTCGCAGGCCATCCCGCTTTTGCTTATGAGCCATCCACCAAGGGAATGGTCGTCTGCCGCGCTGGAGTGCGTTGTAGGCGCCGGCCGTCTGGAGCTCGCTTCCGGGCATACCGATGAAGCACTGGATATGAATGAAAAAGCTCTGCGCATGTACAAGTCCACTCGTGCCGGTAAAAGAGCTTATCTCGGTATTCTGATCGAGCGCCAGGAGATCATGGCAAAGTTGCAGAAGCTCACGGAAGTTAACAGACTCAAGCTCGAAATAGCCGGTCTTAAGTCTGAGTTGAACAAACGATCCGGAGACTGATCGGCTCTGAGTGGCGCGATGATTTAAATTTATCAAACGGGGTTGATTCAATTAAAGCAAAGAGAACCGAAAAATTCGGTTCTCTTCCAAATGACCCCCAAGTAAAGGTTTATACTCTAACGTCGCCTGGCCCTCGCCCTGAGAATGTCAAACTTCTCCTGATCGGGGGCCTGAATTTTAGTTTGCTCAGCCAATCGGGCGCCCAGCGCCCATAATTCGGGCAAGTCGGCATTATCAGGATCCAGGCGTTCGGCCATCATCAACATGTCTATGGCACCATCAAAACCTTTTGGACGCGGATTGCCGTTCTTATCAGTTAGTCCAGGCCAAACGGTTTGCCGGCCCTCGTCGGTCCCCCAAATGGCTTTGGCGGCCCCTTCTGCATCACTCCCCCGATCGAGCTTTAGCCCTGCTGTAGCCAAACCAACCAGTGCCCGATCTCGAAGTAATTTGGCAATAAACCGTTCACCATCCTCATTCTTGCTTCCATCTGTATAGGTCGTTGTGTTCCAATTGCGCGCCATCATTTTGTCGAGTTCCTGTTCGAATGTGATCGAATAAGCCAGCTCATTGTTTAGCGTCACACCACGGGTGGTTGCACCGGTTCCTTTGAACTGTTTCAGCTGATCGAATGCGGCAACGATATCGTGCTTTCCATAAATCGCATTTATTGAAGCCTTGATCTTGACCTCCTCGGCTTGCAATCCATCGAGCTCATCGCTTGTGACTTTCTTCCCTTCGACAAGCTCTTCGGTCTTCATCAACGTCGCTGTATATCGCTTAGCTGCCTGGACGTTTGCCGCCGCCATGCGCAGGTAATTCAGCGCCTCGCCGCCAAGATCAAGATTCATCGGTGTACCGGACGGCTTCAAGGCGCCTAATATGTAGGAGGGCTCGGAAACGGCTTTCGGACTGAGGCGCGCTCCTTGCTCGAGTCGGTATTCACCGTATGCTTTAGCGACGCTTACCATAGCGCGAACCGCTTTCAATTTGTCCGCTTGGCTCATGAAAGGCTTTTTCGTGCCTGGATCGACGGCATTCCAATTCTTTTGCATTTCCAGGTGCAGATCCGTAAAAGTAGCTTGCAGGACAACTTCGTTCTTGGCGCCGAGCTCTTTCAATTTATCAACTGCATTTTCTAAACTCTCAAAGCTCCTCTTAACTTTATCGGAGGCCACGGCATCGAATGCTCTCTCTTGAACACTACCTGTGGTGCTGCCGGAAGCGAGCTGATCGGCGATTTTTCCGAGCCCGACACCTGCTGCGATCACGCCGGCACGAACCAACTTGCTCTTTGATGGAACCGCCATGCTGAAGGCGATTCCTTGAGCGATGCCATCATATGCGGTGAACGGATGCAGCTCCTTCATTGCCTCCGGAGCATCCGGGAACAGATAGTCGATAAGATAGCCAGCACCGACTGCAGCCGCACCGGCAGCGGCTTTCGAGACAAGAGCGCCCTGAGGATTTTTTGCCCTGGTGCCCGCAAGTGCCAGGGAAATAGGAACAGAGAGGCTGGAACTTTCCCACGAATTGCTGAACATGGCGCTCTTCTCTTTGATCTTGTCTCGGATGCTTTCGTCTGCCTTGAGCAAAGCGGCTGTGCCAACGGCATACAGCGCCCCTTTTTTCATGTTATCGATCGATGCCGAGGAATACCAGGGATCCTTACCGCTCACCAGCGTTTTGAGTCTGGCTTGCTCGAGTGTGCTTATTCTGCTGCTTGCCAGCTCATGATGCTCAAGCAAGCCCTTTTCCGCCTGGCTGAACAATCTTTGATTGAAGCAGTGCTCCAGCTCATTTATCTTGCCCAGGACTTTACCGGCTCCCTGCTCGTAGAGACTTGCACTGCGCGTCGATTGTCCGAGCTGGATTCTGTCCTTGAGAAGCTGTTCGAAAGTTCCGTCCACCAGCGCATCTGCATGCCTGACGCCGAGTTGGCGCGTGGCAATATCGTGAATGCCTCGTTCTTTACTTAATCGAAGCAGATAGGATCTTTCCTTTGTTGTCAGATCGATCCGGTTCTGAATCTTGTACAAAAGTTGCGCATCGGAATTTGATTCCATCGCAAAGCCGCGTTGCCTGAGAATTTCTGGAAGATCGTTTTCCGAAACGCCAAGCGATCTCATCACATTGACCTTGTGCAGTTTTTCCTCGCTCGACCAGAGCGATGGATTGATCTTTCGATCTATCTTGTCGAGAAGGCTCTCATCCAGTTTGGCGATGCGCTCCCAACTCGAGCGAGCCGCCCTCATTGTCTTTTCTTCTGCAAGCATCTCCGCAGCCAGGCTGCCACGCTCGGTGAAGTGCCGACTCAGCCGTGAGCCAACATAATTTCTAATTGTTCCCTCCGGAGCATTGTCCAGTGCATTGATTCCCAGCCGAGCAAGTTTACCGATTGGCTCGGAGAGCGCACCGGTGCCCGCCCCAGCGATAATGCCGCGAGCCGTAATGCTGCCTGTCTGTCTCTGCTTGGCTTGCAGGAGCTTGAGCGCCTGGCTGCCGAATGCTTCATCAAGTTCTGCCAGTGCCTCTGAGCGATTCTCTGAATTGGCGAAGCCATTTTTCGGAGATGTATCGGTCCATTTATGATTAATCTTGGGATTGAATTTGACCTTGGAATCGTCCGGCTGTAGCGACGGTGACTCTTTCTTGATCGAGGGCGGCTCAGCGAATGGACTCTTCTTGGGCAGCTCCTTTGGTGGCGTGAAATAAGGATCCTTTGTCTTATTTCCATCACCTGGATTTTGAAGCAATGGAGAGACGCCGCCATAGCGTGCTCTGCCAGTTGGTACTGTCGATTGAGGAGCCTCAGGCTCTCTAAACGGTCCGTTACCCATTCCCTGTCCACCTTTTGAATGCTGTAGCCAACACCATATGTAGTATCATTGGTCGGCTGCGACTTTGCCTTGTAGACCATACGATGCGGCATGAATTTGGCAAACTGAGGTCGAACACATAATTCGTCAGCCTGATGCGTGAATCCAATCATGATTTAGAATCGATCTGATCTGAATCCGATCTGAATCTGATGGGTGCCGGATCACTTGCTGCGTTCGTGAGATCGGTGAATCAGCCAGTCTGCACTGCCTCTATAGTAAGATTCAGCTCCCTTGTCGACATCCAGTTTACTGCCCACTGGTACCATGAAACGTTCCTTGTTGAGGTCAGCACTGCGAGCTGCTTTTGCAGCAAAACGATTTCGTAACTGCGGAGCGTAACCGTCGATTACATGTGCAACTGTCGATTGTATTCCATGTTTCTGCGCCAGTTCCGATGTCACACTAGTGCTATGCGCTCCGGCATGATAGGCGCCCACTAAAGCAACCAGCTTTGAATCAGGATTATCCTTCATGGTCTTGGCGATGATGCCGGCCCATTTTGCATTGCGGCGATCGTGCGCTGCCTCATCTGCGTTGAGGCCATGATCGTCTGAATCGAGCCCGACAGGTCTAATTCCCTGTTCTTTCATTGCGTCGAGGATCTCCATGTATTTCTGACCGTCAAAGGGTTTGGCAGCTCTATCCCAAAGCTCGAGGTGTTTCGATATTTCATCTCGAGCGCCCTTGTCGCCTTTGAAATATTTGTCCAGAGTTCCTTGCATGGAGGCTGGAATTTGCTCCAATGCGAAGTGCGTAACGCCGAGGCTCTTGAATGTCTTCGCTTGTTCAATCAGTTCTTGTTGAATGGCATCATCGCCATGCGCCTCACCAAACACTAATAGCGGCTTTTCTTTTGTGAGTAGAGCACCGTAGTCGACACTGGTTTTATTTTTGGACATGAACTCATGGATGTCGTCGCGCGGCCACGAGAGATCGAGCTTGGGATTCTTATCAGGTACCTCCGGTTTGGCAATGCCAGGGCGAGACAAGAACTCACCCTCCCCCTTTGCCAAGCCCAGCGGCTCTGTGATGGATCCGCTTTGACCTTTCCCTTCACCAGGGCGCGAGGGTTGTTTTGTCTCAGTATCATCACTAGTTATAAATTCTGGTGTGCCGAAGTGTTTTTCAATCGTGGCGTTTGCCGATTTGAGCGCTGAATCTTGAGATTGCTTGAAAAGTTTGGTGTCGATTGTCGATAGTGTGAAACGCGATCGCTCACTGCTCGTTCCGACTGCATTGTCAGAGCCTTGCCGTGAACTGAAATCTGCGAACTCTGTCACCATAGAAGAATCCTGCGGTTGGATAGTGATATTTTGAAGCGCAAAATTGGCAGGTCGTGGTCAAATGATTCATGAGGCATCGGCTCAGGGTATACTGATTTCCACTCTTCAAAGTCGACTGTTTTGTCCCGCGGCCGTTTTGAGACAAAGGGATCTGTTATGGCAGTCTTTCATAAGGATGGTTCTGCGCGCATTCATCTCTTAGCTGTATTGCTGCTGTTATCACTATGCGGCTGTAATCGAAATGACTCGCCCCAACAACTAGACAAGAAGCCAGAGCCTATCGCAACCGAAACGGGTGAAAGACAATCCGATTCTGCAAGGCGCGGCAAAAGGCAGCCCTTTCTTTTTCCTAAATCAAGCGACGACTCGGACAGCTTCCAGACCGAGGTGGTCAAGTCCGGCAGCGTGAGCTCATTGTCGATTCCTGCCAAACAAGGACTGGTGCGCGTACCCAATCGAGGGCTAAAAGCGCTGCAAATCGATAACTGTCGTTTGACAAGACCCGATGCCCTTGGAAAAATCGGCAAGTTGGAGCACATCAACAGCATAAGATTTAGACGGTGCAAGCTGGGACTGAGAGCATTCGACGATCTTGTCTGTAATGCCAGAGCAAATGCGAAGCTTGCCCTTGCCGCTCTCAGCTTTACCAGCTGTCAAATTGCCGGTGCAGTGTACGAGAGAATTGCCATGTTGCCCGATCTGCGCACTCTTGAAGTCAACGATTGCAACTTAGAGGATGACGATTTGATGGCGCTCTCGAAATGTAATTTGTCCCATTTGATCCTGATTAAGACGCAAATTACAGATGCTGGACTGACTCGGCTCTATGAGATGGACAGCTTGCGCACAGTGCAACTCGATATCCATCCTGGTTTGAGTTTGGCCGGCATAAAGGTGCTTCGCAAGCATTTGCCTGAGGCCAATGTGAACGTTCTCATCAATCAACAATGATCTGCATTGATCAGGCATTGTCGTCCGGCGCTCGCACGAGACTGCGCCTGGACAACCGTTTTGCCGACAGCCGGATCCGATCGACTTACTTCGTCGAGAGAAACTGATTGCAACCTGATTTGAGCGCGCTCAGGAATCTTTGATAATGTTGCTGGAGGAGCGATTCTCCCTTGCCGTTCTTCTTTTGCAAAATGATCGTGGTGGCGTAGAGAGAACGATCGGAAAATGAGGCCCGAGGCTGCAGGGGATTGAGAAGCTCGGTATCATAAGCAACCCATGATGACTCATGATCCTCATTGCCTTGAATTTCATAACTCTTGTGTTGCTTCCGGTATTCTTCGACTTGCTGTCTGATATCGCATCTGGTGCGCACCGGTTTACAATACTGCCGGATGATCTCGACTTTCTCCGTCCGTTCCGACTGAAGCACTTCTATGCTGTTGAAGGCATTCTTCGCGTCGAGCAAGCAGCTTTTCTCCGTATCGGTGAAGACTCTCTTCTTGAGTGCCAGCTCGAGGTAGTCCATCTCTTTTAAAATCTGTCCGGTCGCTGCTTTGGAGAGCGGGCTGTTTAAGGCAGTGATAGTGGTGCCTTCATAGGAGCCCATAGTAATCGGTTTGAAAACGGATTGTCGTTGCTGCAACAATTTGATGATCGCTTTGATGGTCATTGGATAAGTCATGCCCAGGGAGCGCAACACTTTGGCAAGATGAGTCACTTCCTCTTCAGTCAGGTCGAGCGCTGCTGTGGTTCCCTTTCTTATCTTGACCAACTTATCGAGTATGTGGGCGTCCAACATGACGATTTTTCTGTACTGGTGGGCGGCACTTTTGGCTCGTTCCTGCGCTTGTGAAACATCGTCAGTCGAAACTCCGCCAAAATAACGTTCATGCCATGCTACCAATGATGTGTTCGAAGATGCTGCCTCGTGGGCATCGCTTGTGCCCTCGGCGGCATTCTGATGAGCCGTGCGAAGCAGACGCTGCAGCTCCAACTCCGGCGAGCGCGACAGTGCGGCCGGCACGGTATCGTATGTGGTGCCGGTGACTTGGCTGGACTGGCTGCAGTATGGATTGACTGATTGAGCATTATTGATCATGTGCCCCACTCCTTTTATCCTCACTATTTCTCGCCCCTGATCTGGCTCAGTCCGAGAAACAATTTGTCGCGCTTCGATGATTCCATTATTCAAAGAGATCTTGGCAAACTATGGTCAGGGCAGATCTATTTATCGGCGATATTGCGCCTGCCTCGTACCTCGGAGGTGAGCGCGGAGCAAAGTTGCCAGAGCTCTTTCAAGTCTTCGTGTTCGGGATCGAGGGTCTCAGCCAGTTTTAAGCTGTCTACGACGCCGTCAAAGCCCCTGGGAATCGGATAACCTGCCTGGTCGAGGACACCCGGCAGACCCTGATTGCGGCCGCTCGCGGTTCCCCATAATCTATCCTCGGCGCTGATCAGATCGGACCCCTCATCGAGGATGTATCCGGCGTAGGCCATGTCGACCAGAGCCTGGTCGCGCAAGAGTTTGGCGGCTTTCTTCACGGCTCGCCAGTCAATCTCGCCCTGGGCGTTGCATAGAGTTTTCCAGGTCTTTCCCAGGTCGCGGTCAAGCCTGCGAAAGAAGTTCATGTGGTAATGCAGCTCTTTTTGAATCCTGGTGGTCGCAGCAATTTGACCCTTGTGGATTTCTCGTTTGAGGGCCGAGAACTTGAGTTTGACCCCTTGTCTCAGGTCATCATTTAGTATGGCATGTGCATCATCGACAAGCGGCAAGCTTGGGGTCGTGTCGACCAATGATGATTCCATGGGAACTATGACGGAAAATGGACTTACTTCATTGACTTGTTTCATAAATGCGCACTCCTCTAACGGATCTGCGTTGCCTTAAACGCCTGCAAATCTAATTAGAGAGTGGCAGCGACGACTTCGGCTGCCAGTTCGGCCAGCGCGCAAACGGGTGCCCACTCCGGCGAACCGAAGAGCTTGTTAGCCAGCGGATCTTGATCCGACTCTGCCGGCATTGCTCGATCGGCATGCGACTCTGTCTTCCACTCGCCCGCCAATTCGAAAATGCGATGGGTGGATGTCGACCATTCGCGACCCAGCCATTCGACAATCTGCTCGGGGGAATTTCGTTGAGCTTCGACTGCCGACTGATGTCTTGCGCTCCCTTCCAAATGAGCATCAGAATTCGCCAAAGGCACATATATCCTATTCTGCAGTTTGTAGCACATCAGCGCCGCCTCCAAAACCTTCACACGATCTCATCATGCAATCCGATTTTGGCAAACTATGGTCGCAAGCTTTGATATTTTGAAAACGAATGAATTGGAGCGGCGATTATTCTCGACGGCTCATACATAGGATTGCTTACTGCTCTGTTCTTACTTTTGCTCTGTGAACTTCTTCTCGTCGTATCTCACAATCTCGTGCTTATCGACAATTTCTTTGGCAGCCTTATTGTCCGGATCCAATTTAAATGCTCTATCGGCATATTCGATGGCTTTATTCGACTTTGGATCTTTCAGCAGGAGCATCTGCGCTTGATCGTAGTATATGTCGGCAAGATTCTTGCTGAACTCGATCTCGTCTGGTTTGTCCTTATGCGCCTGCTCTAACAGACTCAAGCCTTCCTCGAGTTTCCCTTCGCTGACCAGGCTCTTTGCCCGCTCGATGATTGCGTTTCGCTGATCGGCCGCCTTTCGTTGGGATTCCGGCAGTCGATTGATACGCAGTTCCATGTCCAGTGCCACATCACCAGTCTCGGTTATTGCCGCCGGAACCGGATCGAAAGGACCAGCCTTGCTCACACATTCGACGGCCTTTGCGTCCACTTCGTGATTGCCGGATGATTTGGAGATGTGAGGATTTTGAACTTTTCCTTGCGCGCTGATCACAAAAATTACCGAGGGCGTCTTCTCAGCCACAGGTAAGTTGGGCGCGTACAG
>JAJPJO010000298.1 GCA_021324135.1 Pseudomonadota bacterium | reverse complement strand
CGGCGGCTCTCTCATTTATGTGTTTCCCATACAAAGTTATAGGAATGCAGAGCAAACATTGTCATGGCATTCAGCCAAAATAAGAGGTGGATGGTTAGCCAGAGCACGACGGAGGATGCGGTAGCTTATACAAAAACGGCGCCAGCGCCACGATATTCATAGAAACTGCTGTTTTTTAAAATCCTTACCCATTCCTTTATCAGGCCGCTAACTTCCACTTGCTGTAATCAGTCAGTCTATCTCTGGAGCACGGAAAAAATTCATTCGAGGTTGTCTACCCACTGCAGGGCTGGGTTGCGACGTCATGGTCCGGAGAGGAAGTACGGGAATCTAGTTTATGAAATGCGATACCATTCCGGAGTTAAAACGGTTCCTTTCGATCCAGGAGCAGGCACTCGGAAATCTCAGCCCGGAAGTAGCTACAACGGTCTCCAAGCTCGCTGATCTGTACCTTAATCAGGGGTTTCTCGACGATGCAGAAAAGTGCTATCGCCGAGCCCTGGATATCCGCGAGCGGTTGAACGGTCCTCACCGAGCCGAAC
This sequence comes from Pseudomonadota bacterium, assembly GCA_021324135.1. Taxonomy (GTDB): domain Bacteria; phylum Cyanobacteriota; class Vampirovibrionia; order Obscuribacterales; family Obscuribacteraceae; genus JAJPJO01. Next base: position 13,872 of record JAJPJO010000298.1, on the reverse strand, counting down.
TCGAAGATAGCAAACGAAGCTTGAATAAAGTGCTTGCCTTGAAGGGCGACCGGCTGGTTCGTATCAGTGCCGAGATGCGAGCCGAGCAAGAGATCAAGAAAGGACAGGCTGCGGGCAACCGCGACTTGGAAATATTACTAAGCACTACCGGACCATTCAGGCGCCTAGATACCGATGGACAGTCAACCGGTCCGGGTGGTGGTACCGGACCCGGTGCAGGTGCCGGGAACGGTGCAGGCGCCAATGCCGGATGGGGCGCCGGGGTCGGTGCCGGCAGCAATTACAGCAAGCTTGCAGCCAGAGATCAGGCATCGACCTCTTTTGCTCCGGTCGACTCATCTACCAGTCTGGATGCGGTTCCATCATCGATGACTTTGACGCCCAAACCCGAGGTGCTTACCGACGCAATCAAGGAAGCATGCGTCGAGGTCGCTCTCATCCGGCAAGTCTCAGGCTCTGATGCGCCCCAGCTCGCCGATGCTTTGACGCGACTGGCCGATCTCTATTGCCGCCTCAAGCGCTACGGCGACATGGAGCCGATCTTATTAGAAGCATTGAGCATCAGGGAAAAACGCTTTGGCGGCAACCATCATCTCGTCGCTACCAGTTTGAAAAACCTGGGGCGACTCTATTATTTTCTCTATCGCTTCGAAACGGCGGTGCCATTATTTGAAAGATCTCTTTCCATACGCCGCACTGTATTTGGTGCAAGCAATCCGCGCGTTGCTGATGTATTGGAACCATACTGCAAGGTCTTGCGCAAATTGAACAGGCATCAAGAAGCGCATCAGCTCGAGCAGGAGGTTCAGGAGATCAGAAACCGAGCCCAGACCTGGCGAAGCATATAATCAAGTCTACTTCTTGCTGCTTACGACTTTCTGCTTATTCAGCCGCTCGACGAGCGTGCACATGTCTTCGTATCGTCCGAAGGATGGTACCAGATAAGTACCCTGACAGAGTCTTCTCAGTTGTTCCAGAAGAGCCTGAGCCAGCTCCAGACCTACAACCGCTCCCTGATCGCCGGCTTTGGACATGGCCTGGCGTATCTTGTTCGGGATGCTGATGCCTGGAACTTCGTTGTGCAGGTATTCGGCATGTTTCGAGCTGTGCAGCGGCATTATTCCCACTAAGATCGGCACCGGACAGTCACCGAATTCATCGAGAAAATCGGTCAGGTCGTTTACTTGATAGATGGGCTGTGTCATGGCAAAGTGTGCGCCGGCTTCCAGTTTCTTTCTGAAGCGCTCCATCTCCAATTTGCGATCTTCATGCGTGCAATTGAGGGCGCAGCCGATCGATAAATTGGTGGGGCTGCCGATGGTATTACCGGCGATATCTTGGCCTTCGTTGAGTTGTGAAATGATTTTGATCAGCCCGACGGAATCGACGTCATAAACAGCGGTAGCATGAGCGTAGTTGCCCAGTCCGGGCGGATCGCCTGTAAGCGCCAGAATGTTTCTAATGCCCAGAGCCTGGCAGCCCAAAATGTCCGCCTGGATGCCCATCAGGTTGCGATCGCGGGTGGTGAAATGAATGATCGTTTCAATCCCGACTTTGTTTTGGATTAGCTGGCAGGTGGCTAAGGATGACATTCGCACTCTCGCCATTGGGCTGTCACCGACATTGATGGCGTCAGCTCCGGCGGATTGCAGCATCTCGGCTGCCTTGAGGAGCTTCTTTGTTACAGCGCCCTTGGGCGGATCAAGTTCCACACTTATGAAGAAGTCGGCCTGGTCAGGCACATCTTTAATGAATTTCAAACGATCCTTCAGAGGAGGGACCTGCATCTCCAGAGTATCTGCCAGATCCTCGGCACTGTGCGCGGTATCATTCTGGGTTTTCTTCTTCTCCTGCTTCGCCATGCTTATGGAGACGCCGTCGCTGACGGCGGGCAAATCGGTCAGAGTCGAGCTGGGTAATCTTTCGTTTTGCTTAAGGTAGCCGTTCAAGCTCTTCCTCATCGCCTTGATGTGCTCGGGCGTGGTTCCGCAACAGCCACCGATGATGGTGGCACCGGCGCGAATGAATGGTTCCACATACGATGCGCAGTATTCCGGCCTGCTCATAAATGTATATCGACCCCCGGTCAAGCTCGGTTGACCGGCGTTAGGCAATGCTGAGTATCCATGAATATTCTTGCCCACTCCGCTGTTTTCAATCGCTGCGCGAAGGCGGATTAGCGAATCGAATACCGGTCCGGGACCGGCACCGCAGTTGATACCAATAACATCCGGGACGTCGTCGCCGAGTTGATCAAACATGCGAATTGAGTCTTCCGGTGTCACTCCAAATAGGGTGTAACCCTCAGGAGAAAAACTCAGTTGAGCTACAATCGGCAATCTCGAAATCGATCTGGCTGCTTTTATCGCCTGGACGAGCTCATCGAGCGATGACATCGTTTCTATAATGAAAAGATCGACTCCGCCGGCAAGCAAGCCCTCCATCTGCTCTGTGAAGGCATCAAACAGCTCTTTCTTGTCCGTGGTGCCCAGAGGCGGCAGCAGTTTACCTGTTGGACCGACGGAACCGGCAATAAAGGCTGGTTGCCCGACAATTTCGCGCGCATTTCTGGCCACCTTTGCCGCCCATACGTTTATATTGAAGACTTCCTTCTCAAGACCGAAATTCGCCAGCTTCAAGCGATTGCCCGAAAAGGAATTGGTCTCGATGAGCTCGGCGCCGGCGGAAAGATAGTCGACGTGCACTTGCTGGACCAGTTCTTTGTTGGTCAAATTAAGCTGCTCGAATGTCCCTTCAGGCGTTGCACCACGGGAGTAAAGCAATGTACCCATGCCACCATCTGCGAGGATGGGTCTTTCTTTAATGGCTTGAATAAAGGAATTGGTCATACGATGATTCCATGTCGGGCGATGGCGAGTCTGGTCTATCGCCTTGCAGGGCACTGTTTCATGCCCGTGCAAATCGAGTCGGGTTGCAAACAGAAACCGCAAAGCGTAAAGAGGAAGCACATTCTACCACTTATGTAAGCGCTTGAAAGCCTCTTCTCTGGCGCCGTGCCGCAACAGGTTGCTATACTGAGCAAACGATCAGCTTAACGATCATTAGCACCATGGGCTTGACGTTCGTTACACGTTGATAATATAAGCGTGACTGCGAGCAGCTCGGCTCGCTTTTTTTCATTAAGGTAACCGGCGTGGCGACTGATCCTTCTCTGATCCGAAATTTCTCCATAATTGCTCACATCGATCATGGCAAGTCGACGCTGGCCGATCGGCTGCTCGAGATTACCGGCACTATCGAAAAGCGGGTGATGCAGGATCAAGTGCTCGACACTATGGATATCGAGCGGGAGCGAGGCATCACCATTAAAGCGCAGCCGGCGCGCATGGAGTACAAGGCCAAGGACAATAAGACTTATGTACTGAATCTGATCGACACGCCCGGACACGTCGACTTCGGTTATGAGGTGTCGCGCAGCCTGGCTGCCTGCGAAGGGGCACTATTGGTGGTCGACGCCAGCCAGGGTGTCGAGGCGCAAACGCTCGCCAATGTGCATCTCGCCCTCGACAACAATTTAGAGATCGTCCCTGTAATCAATAAAATCGATCTGCCCAGTGCCGATCCGGCTCGCATTCGCCATGAAATCGAAGACGTCATCGGCTGGCCTACCGACTACGCCGTGGAGACCAGTGCTAAGGCGAATATTGGCATTCAAGATGTGCTCGAGGCTATTGTAAATCACATCCCTCCACCCGAAGATACCAGCCATAAGCCGCTCAGGGCGCTGGTCTTCGATAGCTATTACGACAGTTACCGCGGCATTATCGTTTACTTCCGTATTAAGGACGGTGAGGTGAACGTCGGCGACAAGATCCGCTTTATGGCTAATGAGAAGGATTTTGAAATAACGGAACTGGGCATCCTGCGACCGAATCAAGTCAAAGTAGAGCACCTCGGTCCCGGCGAAGTAGGATACCTCGCCGCTTCGATCAAGGACGTAGCCACTCTGGTCGGTGACACGATAACCAATGCCGAAACTCCCGCTGTCGAGCCTCTGCCGGGCTATCGACCGGCAAAGCCGATGGTTTTTGCTGGTATATATCCTGTGGATAACGATCAATATCCTGATTTGCGTGAAGCGCTCGAGAAACTGAAGTTGAACGATTCCAGTTTGTTCTTCGAACCGGAAAGCTCGGAGGCGCTCGGTTTCGGCTTTCGCGTTGGATTTCTTGGACTGCTCCACATGGAGATTATTCAAGAGAGATTGGAGCGCGAGTACGATTTGAAGCTCATCGTTACCGCACCATCTGTGGTGTACCGCGTCACCAGATCCGATGGTGTCGTGGAAATGATCGATAACCCCGCCCATCTTCCTGATCCCAACCACAGAGAGATGATTGAAGAGCCTTACGTCGAGGCGTTCATCATCGTTCCAAACGATTATGTAGGCTCACTCATGGAGCTTTGCCAGAACCGCCGCGGCATTCATATCGATCTCAAATATCTCGACGATCGCCGCAAGGAGCTTTTGTACGAATTGCCTCTTGCCGAGATTATCACCGACTTCTACGATCAGCTGAAATCGCGCTCTCGCGGCTATGCCAGTCTGGATTATCACTTCTCGGAATATCGCGAGTCGAAGCTCGTGAAGCTCGACATTCTCATCGCCGGCGATCCGGTTGATGCGCTCTCGGCAATCGTTCATGTCGATAAAGCGCAAGCCTACGGGCAACAATTAGCACGCAAATTGAAGGAAGTCATTCCGCGCCAGATGTTTGAAGTGCCGATTCAAGCTGCCATCGGAGGCAAGATCATTGCGCGAACGAATGTGTCCGCACAAAGAAAAAATGTGCTCGCCAAATGCTACGGCGGCGACATCAGCCGCAAACGCAAACTGCTCGAGAAGCAGAAGGAAGGCAAAAAACGCATGAAGTCCGTGGGTAAAGTCGAGATTCCACAGGAGGCATTCATGGCCCTGTTGAAACTCGAGGAAGATTGAGCGGACTCGGGCCTGGACGATAAATTTAGAGGATCATTACTTGGGCAAAAAGCGACAGTTCAAGCGACCTAAAGAAGAGCGCCGGCCAAATATGGATGGCGGCTCCTTGCTGCCGTCATCGGAATCTCTGCCGGTTAAATTCAAACAAAATGAGAGCGAACAGGCGAAGACGGACGCAGGCGAAGCGGACAAAAAAAGCAGTTCGCGCCGAAGGTCCGCCGGCGATGTAAAGGCGGACACCAATCAAGCAGCCGACCCCGCCGGCGAAACCCAGCCAGATCCCGAGGATGCGTCTGCCAAAGCGAGCGGCGATCGATCTGCCGAGCAAGCCAGCGACGATCGATCTGCCGAACAAGCGAGCGCCGGTCAATCCGCCGGGCAAGCGAGCGGCGCTGGCGGCCCCGGAGTGAGAAAGCGAAAGAGCGTCTCCGAGATTCTCGAGGAGCAAGCCAGCGATGTTGAGCGTGAGCGAACAAGAAGAGAGCTCTTGAAAGACGCCTGGACGGTTCGCGACCGCCTGTACAATCAACTTTTCGGCAAGCCCGCCTACGTGACGCCGAAAAATTACGGACCGCCTTCTCTTGATGTGCCGCCGGATTTCACAGAGGTGCGCGACCGGATCAATCCCGCTGATGGCTTCAGCCCGGGCGATCCATCGCTGGAGGAGCAGCATCTGGCCGTTCTCGCCTATGGTCCGGATCCGCTTTCGCCATTCTGGAAGTACGTTACCGCCGGGCTGGCCAGCCCCTGGCTCCAGTATGAGCCCCAGCTCGTCTCGGGCTTCGGACTGGAGCTTATGGTGAAGAGCCCTGTTGATGCGCCATGGGCGGCGCAATTTTTGCGCACGCTCGCTTTCTACGTCTTCAATCACGCCGGAACGCTCAGTCCGGGAGTGCGCGTCGGACTCAACAGCTCGATCGACCCGGGCTTCAGCTCGCTGCTGCGCAACGCGTTTATTTGGTATGCCGATGAGGCTCCGGACACGCTTTACGATTTGCCCTCCGGCGGCTTCGGAATGCTCATAGCTATTGGAATGACCGATGATGAGCGGGAGTTCGCCGAGTCAATCGAGGAGTATGGAACCTGGTGCATCCAGGCCGTTTTGCGCCAGGCTGGGCAGGGGCAGATCACCGATCCGACTCGAGCGAGCGTCATGTCACACCCGGACATCGACAGAATCTTGAGCTCGGTGCGCAATTTTGCCGATACTTACCGCGCCAACCGCAGTGGTCAGATCAGCGATTTCGAATAACCGAGGATTTCAGTCGTCCTTCAGCGCATCCATGGCTTGCTTCGCTTTGAGCCTGTCACCCTCAGCCAGTTTCGGCGTTCCGGCGCGTTCGTACAACTGAGCGCGCTTGCGGTATGCCGCCACTGCCAGTGGTATCATCTCTTCTCTATCCGATGCGGCCAAGCTGGCATAATCATATGGCGATGAAAACTGTATGGCTTTGCCGTAATCGAAGCAGGCGCTTTTATCATCTTTCTGATGCTCGTAGCAAACGCCGCGTCGAAAATATGACCAGCCGTTTTTAGCGTTCATCTCAATAGCTTTGCTGTAGTCGGCGATGGCCTGTTTGTCCAATCCTTTTTTTTCTTCAAGCCAGGCTCGCCATTTGTAATTGCCTTCTCGTTTGGGATCCAATTCGATTCCAGTGGTGAAATCTTTGATTGCCTCTTCGTCGAGGTGCATATCAGACAAGACCATGCCGCGCTCAAAATAAAGCGACTTGTTCTTCGGTTCCAGACGGGCAACCGCATCCAAGTCAACCAGGGCTTTGGGGAAGTTCTTTGTTCGCTGATAGAGCCGGGCACGCTCCATGTAGTAATGGCAATTTTTCGCTTCCAGCTTGATCGCTTCACTGATATCGGCAATTGCCTCATCGGGGTGATGCATGTACATGGCTGTCCAGGACATGGATGAGTAAATTTTGGCCGGCTTTCCGCCCTTGTGCTCGCGCTCGAGTTTGAGCAGACGATCGTATGTCGCTTTTGCTTCCGACTCCTGCCGGTTGTACGTATATGCGTAAGCCAGCCACCAGAGCGAGTAGCGCACCGATTCCCGATCGGGCTGCTTGAGCTTCTCGGCTGTCTTGATTGCCTCCTGAAAGGCTGAAACCGCCTCCTTGTACTGGCGCTGTTTCATAAGGATCGAGGCGCGAAATTGCGCCAAATAGTAACGCACTCCCAGCGGTCCATCCTCGGGAAAGTCTTTCAGCGCATCAGCGCAGAGCGTTTCCGCCTGCCGCCAGTGATGGAACTTATCTTCAAACCTGGCTTGCTCCATGCGAAAGACGCAGGTGGGCAATGCCTTCGAGCCATAGCACAAAGTGCATTCGGTAATCGCCTGCTCAAAGGCTTTATGCGCACCCGTATAATCGCTCGCTCTTTCTAAGGTCATGGCCTCGAGGAAACTGCGTTCCGCCTCCAGGAGATGGGCGCTCTTCTTCCGGTCGAAAGCCACCGAAGCGACATCCTGCCACGTAGACAGGGGAAGCTCGCAGCCGTTTTCACTCATGCTCTTCGTGTTGCAGACGAACAAATAGACGGCAGCTGCGATTATCCCGAACCAGAGCAGAGCCACGCACAAGAAAATGCGCATGATGGTTGATTGCGGCCAAAATCTCAGGCGTTTTTTCTCTTCCGGCATAAAGCGCCTCCGAGAATTCAATGCCCAATCTCCGGATTGATTCTTGACATCTGTCTTGTTTTATTTAACAATATCTCAACTTAGTACCATGCAAACCACGTCCTACCCGCAGCCCTTGCTCTCATCCCTTGCCACTGGCTGAAAACCCCGAACCTTTGTCTAATGGTCGAATCCACCGCACCCGCTGAAAAGCCGAAGGATAATCCTGAGGGCAAGAATGTTGCCCAGAAGTCCGATGGCGGCAACAAGGACCTCAACGCCAAGTTACAGGCGGAGGGCAATAAGACTGCGGGCGACAAGAACAAGACGGGCAGCGGAACGACCACCACGGCAGCCTCAGACCAGGAATGCACGGATAAGGATAAGACTGCCTCTAAGAAAGCCGGTTCGGATCATGCAGACGGCGAGAAGGAGGGCGATGAATCCTGGGCATCCAACTGGTTGCAGCATATGGAGCAAACGCTCGGACTGAACGGTTCTCTCGATGCCTGCAACCGCATGCAATTGGTCGGGATGCCCGCCGATGTGCCCTTCCTGGCGATCGGCGAGGGCGGCGATACGCCTCCCGTCAGCCAGGCAAGAGTGGAGGCGGTCAAGGCGGAGGTTGCCGCCAATCCTGATGCGAGCCCGGGGTTACTTGATTCAGTCAAAAATACCCTGTCTGATGTAGCGAGCTGGATTGGCGATACGTCGCTGGGCCGCTTCGCGGTCGGCGAAGCCAGAGAATTGAAGAGTGCTGTTTTTGACCCGGTCGTCGACTGGTTTTCCAGTGGCAGCGGTGACTGGAGCGGCTGGTATGCCAATGCCGGCATGACTGATGTGACCGGGCAGGGGCAGGCCGGTCCCGACTTCCTCAGCTTTGCCTCGCAGAACTTCGACAAGAAAGAGGAGCGGGTCGAAACACAGGCAAAAGAGCAGGAGGGTCGCTTCAAGGCTTCAACTGATGTTGGAAACGCCGCTCCGCTTACCGACGCCCACGGCGGCAAAATCGAGCTGCCTAAAGATGCTAAAGATACCGGCGAAACGGTTCAGATGGCCGGGCAGGATCTGCACATTCATCGCTCCGGCTCAGGCAAGGAAACGTATCTCGTCAACGATAAGGGCGATGTGGTCGCGAGGTCGAAAGCGGACGGATCCTATCAGTTCATGATGCGCGACAAAGACGGCAAGCCGGATGGCAAAATGGACGTCAAAGTCGAGAAAAACGAGAAGACCGGAAAGTATGAGGTCAAGCATCTCGAGCGCTTCGACAAAGACGGCCGGCTGCTCAACAAAATGGAAAATGGCGCTCTCCTCAATTATGACTATGGCCGAGACGGGCAGTTCAAGGGGATCAGCGGCATGCTCGATCTGAGGGATCAATCGCTCAGTGCGCAGCAATTGCACGAGCGTCTGGAACAGCTGCAGCACCAACTTGGAGAGCATGGTCAAGCTCTGGTGCGGGCAAGGAACGAGCAGGGCGAGTCGGTGCGCTTGCACGTTCACAATATCGACAACAACACTAATGTAATTACCGATCTCGATCATCGCCGCGCCGAGGTTCATGTGCGAAACGGCGAGACCGACATGGTCTTCAGAACCAACGAGAAGGGACAGATTGGCGCTGTCGGACCGGACGGATCCTGGCATGAGCTTACTCCCGAGCAGCGGCAATTCCTCAGCCAGCAGGCCGAGCTCAAGCGTCATATCGAGCTGGCTCAAGAGCGCGCTGAGGGGAACCCCGAGGCGGTTCTCGACGGCATTCGCCATCGCATAAACGAGAGAGGCGAGGATGTATTCGAGCGACTCGGCGAAGATGGCCAGGCGATTTCGAAGCTGACGATGCCGAAGAAAGGCGATGAAAGCCAACCGATGGTGCAGGAAGACGAGGTACGCCACGAGCGATCCGAGATGAGCGCACCAGGCAAGGTCGATGTGAAGCACGAGGATGGCAGAGCGATATTCTCGGCCGATCCCGACAGAGGCGTCGAAACCCCTGACTTCAAGGTAAACGACAGGGGTCTGGTGGATCGGCGAAGCGGAGCGCGCCTGGATTCAAGCGGCAATGTCTACGATCGAAGCGGCAATCGAATCTTCAATGCCGCTGCATATGATACGGCAAACGGAAACGTCGGCAACAAAGCCTTGAAGGCTGAGGAAGCCAGAGCGGCGATTGCCGACGCGGCATCGAAGGCCTCGATTGCCAGCTCGTACGCATCACAAGCATTCAGCCTCATGTTCAGCCCTGGAAACATGGAATTGTGCAAGAACCTCTGTCTGGATGCCCTGGGAATATTAGGCAGTGTTGATACCAATTATGGTGGCGCCAAGCTGGTGACGGTGGCAGCAACAGGCGAAGTGCATGATGCTCTTTCTGCCTCCAGTGCCAGCAAAGGCACGTACGTGCAACTGGCGAGCGCCGGACTCAACGATTCGAATTATGATACGACGCGAGCCATGCAGGAGTCCGCTCTCAGCATCAGCGGCACATCGTCGATCGCACAGATGGCCGATTATCGCGAACGGCTCAGATTGCAGGCCTAGGAGCGGATCAATTCAGCCGCACCGCCTCTTTATAATGTAGCCGGTTGGATGTCGTGCCGGCCGCTTTTGTAGAATGAGAAGGAATCGACCTTTCGCTCGAGTGCCTCGATTACTCCTTTTGAAAAATCGACGCCTTCGAGCTTCTGGGCATTGCGCAGTCCGCCCGGACAGAAGACATTGATCTCAATTACCTTGTTGCCGATCAGATCCAGACCGACGAGGAACATGCCATCGCGAATCAGTTGTGGGCGCAGAGACTCCGCCACCTCCAGCATTTTGCTCGTCACCTCGGCTTTGGCGATTTTACCGCCGACATGGACATTACTGCGCACGTCGTCGCTCTGCCTGAGCCGTTGAAACGCGGCATACTTGCCTTTGTATTTGTACGGCTCGCCGTTCATCAAAAACAGTCTGGTATCGCCGATGATGGCTTCCGGAACGTACTCCTGGGCGATGATGTAGCCGTCCCTGGACAATGCTTTCACTATTTGCTTGAGGTTGGCGAAGTCACCTCTGGGAATGAGAAATACTCCCTTCCCTGAAGATCCTTGCACCGGCTTTAGTATCATATCGCCCGGCAGCTCTCTGGCGAATTCCTTTATGTCGCGCTCGACCTGCGTAACCAGAGTTTTCGGTCGCACTTCCAGCGGGAAGAGCTGGAGATACATTTTATTGATGGCGCGCATCAAGCCGTCGGGATCGTTTAAAACGATGACACCATTTCTTCTCGCCATCGTTCCCAGTTGAATGCCGATTGTTTGCGCCCATTCCAGCCCACCCACCGCCAGAGATGGATCGGAGCGCAGCATGAGCACGTCCACTTCATCGAGATTCAAAGTTTCGGTTTTCGCATCGGGGGATTGCAAGTCGTTGAAATAGCCGATCGAGTCTTTATAGTTTTTGCTCTTGGTGCGCTTGCAGGTGATTTTGACCGTGTTGTCGCTGAGCACGGTGAAATCAGAGGCGCTCATGTGGAATACATGATGCCCGCGTGCAAGCGCGCTGACCGCCAATCTGTAGGTCGTGTAATTGGCTTTTTCTGCTGCCAGATCGGTAACGAAGAAGACCAGCTTCACTGTGTTTTCTCTTCTGATTGAATCGATTGTGCTGGTACTCTTATGTAGCTCAACTCTTCGGCGCCGTGGCCGCCTGGCTCAGCTTCACCGTTTCCTTGCCTTTTGGTTCGGCATTTTCCACTCGAGTCCAGTAGTAGTCGCGGTATTTCTCGTAATAATCGATTGTATTGGCGATGCCATTCTCGAGTTCGATGCGCGGCTCCCAGCCGACGATGCGTTTGATCTTGCTGATGTCCGAGTAGAAGTCGCCCGGCTCCTGCGCCTTACGCTCCGGGGTGAACTCGGCGAACTGCCATGAGCCGCGTTTGGCCACTTTGATGATCTTTTCGACCAGCTCGCGGAAGTTTACCGGAATGTCCGATCCGACGTTGAAAATTTCTCCGTAAGCTGCCTTGGTCACCGATGCTCTCATGATCGCATCCACCGTGTCGTCGACATGGCAGAAGTCTCGCAAAATACTGCCGTCGCCAAAAACTTGTATGGTCTCGTTGTCCATGGCTTTGCGAATGAACCAGTTGAAGACGCCGAAGCGCGAATGCATCATTTGCGAACGAGGACCATAGATGTTGGTCAACCGCAAAAGCACCGATGGAATGTGGTGCACGTCGTTGTAAACCTTGATGATCTTTTCCGCTGTTAGATTAGATATCTCATAGATACCTTTGGGATTGGTCGGCGCCTCTTCGTTCACCGGCAGGGAAACCGAAGAGCCGTACTGCCCGCGCGTGCCTGTGTAAACAACTATGGCGTCGGGATTATATTTGCGGAGTGCTTCCATCAATATCGCCGTTCCGGTGATGTTGATCGATATATCCGGGAACGGGTTGGAGAGGCTCATCAAATGGCAGACCTGGCCTGCCAGATGGAATATATAGTCCTGGTTGCGGACGAGATAGTTGACGGCCGTTTCATCCCGAATATCGCAGAAGTTTATGCGTACATCATTTTTAATGGGGTGAACGTTGAATTCATTGCCGCCGTAATCAGGAATCATGGCATCGAGAATGGTGACGTCAGCACCGGCGCGGCAAAGTCTGATAGCGAGATTGGAGCCGATGAAGCCCATCCCGCCTGTGACAAGCACCGACTTTCCTTTAAACTGCGAATCTAAGTTGGTCATGTTAATTGTGTCTAACTCTGTGAAATGCCTGTTTTGCCGGATCAAGCAAGTGATAATGCCTGAGTGCAAAAGTGAAGCATGATTTTACCATGCTCATGACAGGTTTCCCCGCCCCGCCGTGCGATTGGCTGGGTCCCCAGATTGCCTGAGTAGTCATTAATTCCAAGCTGGCTCTTTTCTTCTATAGTTTCGTTTTGAACTCAAGCCCAGAGGATATATGAAGGTACCGTTCGGAAATCTGAAGCTTCACTATCAGCAGTACAAAAGCCGGATAGATGAGGCAGTGCAGCGCGTCCTGGACAGTGGATATTTTATTCTTGGTCCGGAGCTGGAGAAGTTTGAGAAAGATTTCGAGTCATATCTTGGCTCGGGCTACGTCGTCGGCTGTGCCTCCGGCACCGATGCCATCTACCTGGCCCTGGCGGCATGCGATGTCGGTCCGGGGGATGAAGTTCTCGTGGTGGCGCACACGGCGGTGCCCACCATCTGTGCGATTCGCATGACCGGTGCCACGCCGGTCTTCGTGGATATCTCCGGATCGCTCTATACAATGGATCCTGATGATATCGAAGCGAAGATCACGTCCAAAACGAAGGCGATCATGCCTGTTCAGCTCTACGGGCAGACAGCCGACATGGACGCGATCCTGGCGATTGCTCGCAAGCACAATCTAAAAGTTGTCGAAGATTGCGCTCAATCAAGCGGCGCCACATACAAGGGTCGCATGTCCGGCACGATGGCCGACTTCGGAGCCTTCAGTTTTTACCCCAGCAAGAACATCGGCGCCTTCGGCGACGGCGGAGCTGTCTCGACCAATTCGCGCGAGAATTACGACCGCCTGGTGATGCTCCGTAACTACGGTCAATCGAAACGTTATTATCACGACAGCGAAGGCGTCAACAGTCGACTCGATGAAATTCAAGCCGCGATTCTGAGCGCCCAACTTCCATATCTCAACGAGTGGAACGAGCGTCGCCGGCAGATTGCCAAACGCTACAGCGATGGATTGAAAGAGGTTGTCGTTACGCCTGAGGAAGGCAAAGACAACTATCACATCTATCATTTGTACGTCATTCAGACGAGTGAGCGCGAAGCGCTGATGGAGTTTCTGTTGGAGCGCTCAATCCAGACGCTGATTCATTATCCCGTGCCGGCGCATATGCAGAAGGCTTATCAGTTTTTGAATTACAAAACAGGCTCATTGCCTGCCACCGAATACGTAACCAAACGCATCGTAAGCTTGCCCATGTTCCCGCAGCTTACCGATGATCAGGTGGATTTCGTCGTAGAGTCAATAAGAGATTTTCATCGTGGTCGAAGTTCAGAAAGAAAAGTCCCGGGGTCGGAAACACATGTCGGTCAGGAATTCTACGGTGTCGCAATCAACACAACCTCTCATAAATAGAAGCGGTCATCTTACTCGCCTCAGCTCGGTATCGCTCGTGATACCAGCGTACAACGATGAGGGCACCGTCGGTCGTCTCATCGACGACGCGGTTGCAATTTTATCCGAGAATTGCAACGACTTCGAGATTGTCGTGTG
>JAJPJO010000137.1 GCA_021324135.1 Pseudomonadota bacterium | reverse complement strand
TGGAAGCCGTCTTAGTTTCTTGGGGTCTTTAGCTCTTTGGTTGTCAAGAACAGATGTTCTTAGACCCTAACCAATTAGCTCCGCGCCGATCAACACTCGACAACCGCAGAGCTGAGAGCCATCGTCTGAACATGCTTTTTGCCAAGGTTGTATATATAAGCGTTTCAACTGAATCACCTAGCTTAGCTCATCTAGAGCTCCGAAATGTTTAAGCTTAGCGCAAGCTCGATAGCTTTAGATCAAAGACTTCATTGGACCCTCAGATGAACCTGGAAATCAGATCCTGTGAGGGGGATTTCCAAGCGGCGAATCCGTGTAGCTGATATATCCAACGACATCAAAATCACCCGTTTTTGATGTCGTTGGATATATCAAGCGACTGTCTTGAGCTGTTTTGACTGTGCCGTTCCGTCTCACTTGGTTGTCAGTAGGGTCTCGGAGTTAGCCGAAACGCGCCGAGGTTTCCAAAACCGGCTTAGGCTTGCCAAGGTGTTCGGTGCTCGTTGCATCTGGCCACGAGGCTGGCTGGGACGAAGCCTGGCTGGCTGGGGCGGAGCCTGGCGGCTGTGGCCGACGCACTTATGGCCGTCGGGATGACCTCAGGTTGAACTAATTGTAACGAGCATTTTTAATCCCGGAATCCGCTAAAGAAATCAGCCCGCGCGGGTTGCCAAGCGCCCGACTTGCTCAAAGCGATTAAGACCAGCACATTTTTCAAGTGGAAGTTATGAAAATTTGCTTAGGTGCATGCGGCTCTGATAGGTAAAAGATGACGGCGGTTGTTTGCACGTTCACGTGAAAAAGCGCTTTCCCGAGTATAGAAACCGTACATACAAGGTTTATATCGCTGGGTCAGGGAAAGGGGTTGAAGGTATATGCAATTGTCCGTTCCGAGAGAACTAAATATACTTCGTTGGGAACATGGCAGTTGCCTTTGCCCGCCTAAAATTCTTTTCAGTGTGACACTATGAGTTATAGTGGAAAGCCGGGGCGCAAGCAAAGAAACAGCAGGGCACAGAAAAGGACAAAGCCGATTGAGAAAAACGAAAAAAACAGGACCAGAGCGCTCCGATGATTTCGATTCGGATGCGCTCCAGTCTTGCCTTTTAGTCCAAACCGGACGCCGACGCCCTCAGCTCGGATGAGTTGATGACGCCGGCGCCAGGCTTGTCAGCTGGCTAACGCCGGTGGGAGGAAGGACCGACGAGCGAGCTGATGCGCCCCTTCGGTCTTCAGTTCAGGCGGGACGCCGAGCGACGGCTGGAAGTGCGAGCCATCGCCCAGATCGGCACGCCGAAGGCGAGCTCGGCGTTGCGCCGGCCGAGTTCCGCCCAGGTCTGGAAGGCGAGCGCCGAGAGCCGGACCATGTGCGCGGCGCAGATGGCCGGGCCCATGAAGGCGGTCAGCGAATCGCTCTGGCGGGGGTGTTCCGAGCCGTGCCGCGTCGCCGTATGGTCGGTGTGATGACCGTGGGCGCCGCCGTGGATCTCCTCCTCCAGCCGATTCAGCGCGTGGCTGCGGTGGTGATCGGAGACCCAGGTGCCGGGATCGGAATGGCCGTGGGCGCCGCCCCTGGCCTCGTCTTCGAAGTGGTTGGAAACGCAGATTCCGCGGGGAACCAGAACGTCCATGTCAGTGCTCCTTGTTTGATGATGGTGGGTGTTGCGGGGATTAGAAGTGCTCTTCCGTCGAGTTCTTCAGAGCGGTGGTTTCCGCCGTGCCGCCTGAAACGACGTTGACGACTTCGTCGAAGACGCCGCCGCCGGCTTGACGCTGATGGCGAACCGCTTCATAGCCGTCCGCTTCGGCGTCGAATTCCCTGTTTTGCAGGGGAACATACGCCGCCATGCCCTTCTCGGCAAAGCCGCGACCGAGCGTGAAGGCGCCGAGGTTGATGTCGTGCCAGCCCGCCAGGGTGACGAACTGGTAGGCATAGCCCATGGCGCCGAGCTCGTCGTTGAACCGGGCGATCACCTCCGGCGTCAGATGCTTCTTCCACGGGAAAGACGGAGAGCAGTTGTAGCTCAGCTTCTTCCCGGGGAATTGCGCATGGATGGCCTCGGCGAACTGCCGGGCTTCCTCGAGGTCCGGCTTGCCCGTCTCGAACCAGAGCAGGTCCGCGTAGGGAGCATAGGCCAGACCACGCGCGATCACGGACTTCAAGCCGCCGGTCCAGCGGTGGAAGCCCTCCGGCGTGCGCTCGCCCGCGACGATGAATTCGCGGTCGCGCTCGTCGATGTCCGAGGTGATCAGCTTGGCGTCGAGGCTGTCCGTGCGGGCGATCAGGATGGTGGGGACGTTCATCACGTCGGCCGCCAAACGAGCCGCCTGCAAGGTGCGGATATGCTGCCTGGTCGGCACGAGGACCTTGCCGCCCATATGACCGCACTTCTTCTCGGCGGCGAGCTGGTCTTCGAAGTGAACGCCCGCGGCGCCTGCCTTGATCATGCTGCGCATGAGCTGGTAGACGTGCGGAATGCCGCCGCCCGCTTCGCCATCCGCGACGATGGGGACGAGCCAGTCGCGCTCGCCGCGCTTGCCGCTCAGGGCTGCGATCTGGTCCTGGCGCAGCAGGGCATTGTTGAGCCTGCTGACGAGGGCGGGAACGCTGGCCACGGAGTAGAGGCTCTGGTCGGGGAAGGTCTCGCCGTCGATGTTGGCGTCGGCTGCGACCTGCCAACCGCTGAGATAGAGCGACTTCAGCCCGGCTGTGACGAACTGCACGGCTTGCGAGCCGTTCAGCGTTCCCAAGCCGGTCACATAGGCGGTGGTGTGCATCAGGTCCCAGAGCCGCTCGGCGCCGTGCCGGGCGATGCTGTATTCGATCGAAAGAGTGCTGCGCAAGGCGGCCACTTGCTCGGCCGTGTGCTCACGCTTCACACCCGCCCAGCGGTTTGCATGGCGGGATTGGGCAAACTGAGATGCGTTCTCGGTCATTGCTCGTTCCTTTGAGTTGAGGTTTGTACGCTGCAACACTTGTGCGCCAGGCTTGTCAGCCAGAGTCAGAAAGGGCTTCTTTCTCACACAGCGCTACACACGCCTTTGCAGCAGAAGAGGCGTGCGGGCTACAAGCCGGTCATCCAAAGCCTGTCGGGACAGACTCCAAAGCAGAACATGCGTCTGCCAACCAGAAGGCCCGTCGGGTTTTCCTTCCCTGAAGGTGCAACTGCTGATTGAATTGGTGGCTTTCTAAGGCGTTTTAAGACGAGCGCTAAGTGGTTAGATGACAACCAAGCGAATCAGTTGCGGCATAGCCGGAACAAGGCAGGGGCGACATGACGCAAAATATGTTTACCAGGCCTGACTAGCGCTTTTACGCAATGGCACACTGCATAAGGCTAAACGACCTTAGCAGTGTTAGCGCAAGCGGAGCGATTGTGACGCAGTATTGCTTTGACCCGATGAGCTCTTCAAATCGGTTTACAAGAGCCGAAGACGCAGAGCGTTTCAGCCCTGAGGTGGAGTAAGGCGAAAGATGATACCATGGGCGGTATCATGCCAGGCGCCCGATGAAAGGCTGTGCCGGTCCAATGCGATATTATCGAAAATCCAAAACACCAGATCTGCTAGATTAACTTGATGGCTTATGAGGCTTCAGCCGCGATCAACCGTTCATGATCGCTTTGCAAGCGCTGCTCTAGATGCTACGAGTGAGTATCTCTTCCTCTTCCCAATCGATTCGATAGCAGCAAGCTCGAGCCAAGTAATTTCAGACGAAACGGCAATTCTCAGCGCAATTCAAGGCGCAGAGAGTCGTCTCGATTGGCGAGCGGAGGAGATTTGTTGCCGTAATTGGCACCTTCCAGTCCACATGCGCCGCCGAAACGGCGCGGTCTGCCGGCGTCCGCCGCAGACAAGGCACCTTTTCTTTGAGGTCAACCATGGATTCTCAGAACAAAACCAAAGACAGCAGCGGCTTCCTCACCATCGGCGAGGTCGAGGAGGCGATCCGCAAGAGCGAGCAGGAACTCAACGATCTGGAGCTGCGCCAGCTCGAGGTGCGTCTGGGTGAACTCTCCGCCTCCAGCGCCCTCGCGCGCCAGGTCACTCTCGCCGGACCGATCGGCCCCGAACTGGCCCAGGCGCTGATCACCACTTTCCACAAGTGGCAGCGCCAGCCGAATGGACCGAAGACCGTCCTGATCAACATCAACAGCGAAGGCGAACGCGATCGCCTCGGCGACCACTTCACCAACACCTTCGCGCTCTTCGACGCCGTGCGCATGCTCAAGCAAGCCGGCTTCAAGGTGGTCATGCAGGTGACCGGCGTCGCCGGCGTCCAGGCGGTCAGCCTGTTGCAGGCGGCTGACGAGCGCTACATCTCGCCGGAGAGCTGGCTGCTCCTCTCCGAAGCGTCGTTCCCCGGTTTCCAGGGCAACTCCGCCGAGATGCGCGACATGATCGATTTCCGCAAGAGCCTCGAGGAGCAGAGCCGCGCCATCCTCCTCGGGCGCTCGAAGGTCACGAAGGAACAGCTCCACGAGAAGACCAGGTACGAACGCCTCTGGTGGGTCCCGGCAGCGGAGGCGACCGAGCTTCAGCTCGTGGACCAGGTCGGCGTCTTCACGCAGCCCGGCCCCTCGCTGGCGCACCTGAATGTACCGCTGGTTGAGGGTGAACCGGCCAAGCTGCGCCGCGCCAAGACCAAGCTGCGCACCAACCTGCTCCGCGCCCACGTTCGCGGACTGGAGACGCAGGCGCTGGAAGCGGAGACCGCCAACCCGCGCCTCATCTACTTCTTCGACGTGGTCGAGACCTCGTCCTGCCTGGTCACCGGCGAGGGGCTCCAGCAGTTCGCGCGCATCCCCGGCTCCAAGATCGAGATCGTCCTGAACTCGCCGGGCGGCAGCGTCCACGACGGGCTCGGTCTGATGAATCAGATCGAGCAGGTGCGCAAGCAGGGGCACGAGGTGACCATCCGCGTCCTCGGCTATGCCGCATCGATGGCGGGGTTCATCCTGCAGTCCGCCGATCGCCGCCTCATCGGCAAGAACTCCAGGATCCTGATCCATCGCATCAGCCGCATCTTCGGCGGCAGCGCCAGCCAGCTCGAGGACCAGCGCGACCAGATGAAGCGCCTCGAGGAGCAGGCTCTGCCCAAGCTCGCTCAGCGCTCCAAGCTGTCGGTCGATGACATCCTGAAGCGCTCCGAGCACAAGGACTGGTGGCTCACCGCCGACGAGGCGCTCGAGCTGGGCTTCGTGGACGAGGTGTTCTAACCTCTGTCGAAACGCTGTAACCATGCGGCTGCAACCATGCGGCGAAGCCACATGCGAATGGCACCGCAATGACTTCCGGCAGGGAACTGGTCGGCTATGCCGACCGGCGCCCTGCCACTCCCTTTTGCTGATACTATACGAAGTAATAGCAAGTTTGGCAGCACGAGGCAGGAAAGTCATGACCTGGGACACATGCGCGTCTCAGGCGCCTGCGATATGGTCATTTAATAATGGGGACGCATCCCTTGTGAAAAACATCCGTTGTAAAAACGCCCTGTGAAAACGTCCGATGAAACCATCCTTTGAAAATATACCTTTCAAAACGTACCTTTGAAATCATGCAGCAGCCCTCACTCTGGAACAAACTTGCATACCTTGAACTGGCGCTCATTGCATTGATCTGGTTCATCCAATATTTTTGGGCTAAGCAAGCTGGTGTTTTCGATTCACTCTTTGAAGCCTCCTCATTGTTGTTGGCGCTGGCAGCGCTTACCGGTTTCCTCGCATCGCCGCGCATATCTGCCGAAACGGTTGAGGATGCCGGGTTGAATGATGCTATTTCAAGTCCGCATGATTCAGGCGTTCCTTACGGCGATCGCCGGCAGGTTATTCTTCTGACGTTGCAAATCCTGCTGCTCTCCTTTTCCTGTGCCCTGGGCGCCTTCCGACTGTTCGCCATTCTCTTTTTGGTCTTGGCCGCTAAGTGTTCCATGCATCTTCGTCCACCACATCTGGTGGCATTCATCATCTTCATCGGACTGGCGCATTTCTGCTCGACTGAGTGGGCGATCGTCAACTTCGCGCATATGCACGGGGTCGTCCTTCCGCTCAGCAAGGGCAGCATGCTTTTGGTTCACATGGAAGGTGAGGCGGTGATGATTTGCGGACTGGTTTTCGTCGCTATGCTGGGCAAGAAAATCGTTGCCGAGCGGGTCGCCAGGCAAGCGGCGCAAAAATATTCAAGAGAATTGCAAGAACTTGCCGTCACGGTGGAGCGCATGCGAATCGCGCGCGACATGCATGACAAGCTGGGCCACACGCTGACATCTTTGAACGTTCAACTGGAGCTGACCGACAAACTGTTGAGCCAGAGAGAGCTCGAGCAAGCGAAGCAATCACTCGGCGAGGCAAGGATGCTTTCCAAAAATTCGTTTCAAGAAGTGCGGGCAGCGCTGCATTGCATCAGGGAATCCGACATCGATCTACAGGAAGCCACCGATGCATTGGTAACTCGTACAGGCGAACAGCGACCGATCGATTTCGACATTGATATCGCAGGTGGTGCCGAGTTTTCGCCTGCGGCGAGGCATCATCTGTTTTGTTTGATTCAAGAATGCATCACAAACGTTCAAAAGCATTCCAAAGCTACCAAGGTGACGATTTCGCTCAAACAGGACGATGGGCGCGCCAGACTCGTGGTTGAGGACAATGGGGTCGGCATCGCGCGCTCCATAACCAGGAGCATCGAGGGTTTGGATCCCGGCTTCGGCATCCGCGGCATGCGCGAGCGCGCCGAAAGCCTGGGGGGCGAGTTCAGAGTTACAAGCGCTCCGGGCAAGGGCACAAGAGTAGAAGTCGTCGTTCCCATCTGAGTCTGAGCGGTTGGAAACGTTGAGGAGCTTATGGTAATCAGAGTTCTAGTTGCCGACGATCAAGAGCTGGTGCGCAAGGGGATGGTGGCTCTCCTGGCATTCCACCGGGACTTGAGCATTGTCGGGCAGGCTGCCCATGGAGAGGAGGCATTCGCCATGGCACGCGACTACAAGCCTGATGTTGTTTTAATGGACATTCGCATGCCGGTTTGCGACGGCATTGCCGCCACCAAGAAAATTCTCGCTCACGATCGGTCCATCAAAGTTCTGGTTCTAACCACATTCGACGACGAGGAGCTCATTGTCGAAGCGCTGCACTCAGGTGCCTGCGGGTACCTCCTCAAAGACACGGGATCCGATGACATTGCCTCCGC
>JAJPJO010000529.1 GCA_021324135.1 Pseudomonadota bacterium | reverse complement strand
TGCATCGTTGCCGAACGGCGGAATCTGTGTTTGCCCATTCAAGAATATGATATTCTGCTATTTGGCTAGCCGAGCCCGACATGCCCGTGAAGTCGCAGATTATGGTTTTCGGACGCCGCTGAAATGAATTTCGTGAAACCGAAGCGAGCTGATTGATTGATACCGGATATGATACCATCAACCGTGATGCGCATTTGATAAAGGCACAATGTCGATCGTGAGAAACCGTAAGAGGACAAAACCGTTGCTGAAGCGCTCGCTGTTCTTTGGCTCGCTGAGCATTCTTGTATCAGCTCTGGGAGCCGGAGTCGTCTTTGCTGAAAAAGAGTTTGTCACCACACCATCCTGGTCCGATGTTTACGATCAAGCCAATCAAGACTTGAGGGAAGGCAATCTCGGCAGAGCAGAATCCGAATTTCGCCGCGCCCTCGAGCTTGTGAAACGCCAATCGAAAAACGGCTCCGACAGCGATAAATGTTTGGTCAAGCTTGCCTCGACACTGACGCTCAGGGATAAGACATCGGAAGCCAGAAACATTCTCGAGATGTTGCTGGCCAGAGTTACCAAACAAGAAGGTTCCGCCAGTCCCAGGTTGGCTCCGATTCTTGTAGGACTGGGCTCGATTGAGGAATCGTCAGGCAACCACACGACGGCGATGAACTTTTACACCAGAGCTCTGAGATTAACCGAGAAGAACTACGGTCCGTACTCGCCGTATGCCGCAGAGCCGCTGCGCGGCATGGGTCGCGTCAGCTACAAGCTGGGCAATCGCCGGAGTGCTGAGGAGAATTATAAGCGCGCCATCAGCATTCTATCGAAGGATGCCAATCTGCAAGCCGCCGATCAACTCAAGGGCGTGATGCAGGATTACAACGACTTGCTCAAGGATAACGACAACTCCAACCAGGCTTTGATCGACGATTTTCAAAAGGACATTCTCAATCGAGACAGCACAGGTGGTGATTCCAAAGGGCGCTCTCCTGAAGCTTCGACAAATCCATCCAACTGGGACCAGCAGAGCCAATCTCGACTGGTCGCCTCGAGGAGCAGCGATGCTGCCACCGACGCCCAGGTTGCCCTGAGAGGAATCGACTTGCCTTCATCGCCCGAGGTGGCGAGCAAAAGCGCCCAGGCGAGTCAGCTGGCTCCGGCGTTCAAAGTGGTTAGTGAAACCGTATTCAATCAAGAGCGCTTTGGATTAGCAGAGGCGCAGTACAAACGCATGATCGCCTCGGACATCGATTCGCTCGGCGAAAATCATCCATCTGTAGCAAACGATCTAAACGCGCTGGCTCAGTTGTACATCAGCCAGAAGAGATATGATGCCGCCCAACCGCTTCTCGCTCGAGCGCTGTCGATCTACAAAGCGGCTTATGGCTCTCAGAACACGCTGACAATCAAAACGACCGCGACGCTAGCTGAAACCGAAGCGCGCCTCGGTCAATTCGATCGAGCCGCCGCACTCTACCGCGAAGCGCTCAACAACGCCCAGGAAGCATTAGGCCCGAACAGCACCGAAACTGCAGAAGTTCTAAACGGCTTGGCTTACTTGTACTTCCAGCGAGGTCAGCTCGACCGAGCCAGGACATTTTATGAATGGGCCGTAGCCAGCACCGAACGTGCATTTGGCGACAACAATCCGTTAATGGCTGCCTGCCTGAAGGATTATGGCCAGGTTCTGCGAGCCTCCGGAGATCATGCCAAAGCGGCTGAGGTCGAGTTGCGCGCCGGGCGCATTCTGGCTCAGTCGAAGTGAGGGCAAGCACTCTGCGTGGGCTAGTGATCGGAGGCGGCGCTGCCGACTTTAAGCGGTTTGCTGATCGGTTTGACGCGCGATTGATTCTGCAATTCTTCGCTGCCGTTTTGCGCCACCAGATCGCCTTCTTTCAAATCGCCGAATACCTCCACCAGATCATTCATGATTTCGCCCTTCTTGACGCTCACCCATTGCACGCGGTCATCGGCAACTTTGCAAACGAAAGTGTTCAACGGCGTTGACACCACCGCCGATAGTGGCACGAACAAGCTTGTTTCACGACGGCGGGACGGCCAATAGATCTTCGTGAACATGCCGGGCACGATTTTGAATTTAGGATTGAGGAAGTTCAATTCGACAGGCATGGTTCTCGTCTCTTTGTCGAGACTGTTGCTTATGCGGGCGATTGTGCCTTTGAATCTTTGATCGGGAAATGCGGAGACGGAAAACTCGACTTCATTGCCGAGGACCACTCCTTCAGTGAGCGGTTCGGGAACCGGAGCGACAATGCGCAGCAAATCGAGTTGCTGCAAGCGGCAAATTGGCGGATAGGCTCCGGTGCCGTCCGGACCGACGAAACTGCCGACGTGCATTTTTCTTTCGGTGACGTAGCCGTCGAATGGTGCATAGATTTGCAGGTAAGAAGCGAAGTCCGCGAAGCTCTCGAAAGCTTTCACCATGGCATCGACTTCAGCGCGGCGCATCTGGACGGCGTGATCTTTAGCGTTCACTTTCTTGATGGATGAATTGACTGCCTGACGATCGACATTGACTGTTTGCGACCACTGCACGACATCATTGTCGGCGATCACGCCTGGAACCAGGGAAGCCGCATAGACGCGCTGATATGTAGACTGGTCGGCCAGGAGATTGGCCCGCTCCTTCTCCAGCTCCGCCTTCAGATCTTGAAGCTGCGATTCTTCCGCTGCCAGAGCTGCCTTCGCCCCTTCCACTTTGGCGACGAACTCGTGGCGTTTGGCAAGATACTCGGGTGCATACATGCTCACGAGCAGGTCGCCCTTTTTCACGAGCGAGCCGCGATCCACCTTGATCTCCTTGATGAAGCCGGGAACCTTTGGATATATAAGAACATCCTGATAGGCTTCAATCTCGCCCGGCAACTGGTCCTGGCGAAACAGTGTTTTCTTCACGACCGGAATGACCGGCACCGAAATTGATACCGCTTTATTTTCATCTTCACTGACGATCGGCTGATGGCGTCTTTGCCAGAGGAAGAAAAATGCCACTCCGGCCAGCACTATGACCACCAGTGTGAAGCCGATATTCAAGGGCGTGAATATAGCCTTCATGTGGCTTTTATCGGGTGGTTCGATTGGGCGATTGCTTTGCGTCATAGCTACAATCCTTGATCATCTGGATGGAGTGATTTGAATTTGACTGGTGCGTTGGCTTGCACCATCGAATAAACAAGTGGAAGAATCGTGAGAACCGATAGAGTGGACATGGTTAATCCACCAATGACGGCGCGTCCCAGCGGGGCGCTCTGGCCGCTCGATATGGCCATTGGTATCATCCCCGCCACCATGGCGATTGAGGTCATCAGGATTGGACGCATGCGCGATTGGGCGCCGTGGACGGCGGCCTCGTCGGCAGTCATGCCGTCCACTCGACTTTGCTCGGCAAAAACGATCAGCAATATCGCGTTTGCTATGCCGACGCCTGTCGCCATGATAGCGCCCATGAATGATTGAATGTTGAGAGTGGTACCAGTAATGGTGAGCATGGTCAAAACACCCAGCAGAATCGCGGGGGTTGTCGACATGACTATGAGCACGATTCGTGCCGCCTGGAAGTAGGCGAGCAGCATGAGGGTGATAACCACGACTGCCAGGACCAGTCCGGTGAGCAGGTGGAAGAATGTATCTTCCAGAACCGGCACTTGCCCTGCCACTTCGACGAATACGCCTGCAGGTGGCTTGCCGGCACGGCGCACCGCTTCTTTCACCGCTTCGCCCACGCGCCCGAGGTCGTTGCCGGAGAGGTTGGCGGTCAGTGATACCATGCGCATCATGTTGAAACGATCGAATTCACCATCGGTGACACCATACTGCACTTTCGCCACGTCCTGGATAAGCGGATGCTGGCGCCTGAGTGTATGATTGCCCGGATAATATCTGTCAACCATCGGATCTTCCAGGCGATCTCTGTACTCCGCCATTTGCAAACTGCGGGTGCTGTTCATCGTCGGGAATTTCTCGATGTCGTCTTTCGATCTGATCTGATCCTGAGGCACCTGCACCTGAACTTGATAGGAAAAACCGCTGTCTTTGTCGCGCCAGAGGCTGAGATTGACGAAGCGGCTGGAGAAAAACGCCGGCTGCAAGGACAAGCCCACATCGGTAGGCGTGACGCCGAACTGCCCGGCAAGCTCGCGATCGATGTCGATTTCGCAGGATGGGTAATCGAGCGGCTGACCCCACTGCAGATCTCTCAGCTTGTCGTCCTTCGAGAGCTCGCCCAGGATTTTCTTGGCGAAGAGTTTGTCGGCAATCAGGTCGTGTCCCATGACTTGCACTTTTATCGGTGTCGGCGAGCCCAGGTTCATAATCTGGCTGACCAGGTCGCCGGGCTCGAATGAGAACAAGGTATCAGGAAGGGCGGCGCTAAGGCGCTTGCGCAGCCGCTCTTTCAATGATGCCATGTCAATTTTGGCATTCTCTTTCAGTTCCACGTCGAGGACGGCTTGATGGGGACCGGCTGTCCAGAGGAAGGCGGAGCTGATCGGGAACATAGGCGGCTGCTGCCCGGCATATCCGAGGGTTTTTTCGACATTATCGGCTCCCACCTCAGTCTTGATTTCGGCGATGGTTTTGAGAACCCGCTTCTCGAGTGCTTCCACGCGCATGCCCGTTGGTGCGGAGATGCGCACCCGGAACTGCTTGCTGCCCGGGTCGGGAAACAGTTCCTTGCCGATATCGTCGTAGAGAAAGACGACAAGCCCGACCGCGGCGACGACATAGACGGGCACGACCAGCGATCGCAGCGGCAGCAGGAATCTCACCACTCGGCCCAGCACGCTCTTCAATGCATCGACGAAGTCCGGCTTTGGCTCTTTGTGCTCTTTTTTCAGGATCCATACGCCCATGATTGGCACGACGGTCGATGCCAGCGTTGTCGAGGCTATCATGGCAAATCCGACCGCTAGAGAGAGTGGGACGAATAATTCGCGCGTGATGCCGACCATGAAGAAGGAGGGGATGAAGACTGCCACCACCGATAGCATCGCCAGCAGGCGGGGGACCATTGTTTCTACACAGGCGTCGTAAACGGCGCGCGCCAGAGGCGAGCCGGCGGCCAAATGGCTATGGATGTTCTCAATACAGACGGTCGCCTCGTCGACGAGAATACCAATCGACAGTGCCAGACCGCTCAGAGTCTGGATGTTGAATGTTTGTCCGGTCATCCACAGAGCAACGATGGCAGAGAGAAGCGATAAAGGAATGCTGGTGACTACAATCAGCGTGCTGCGAAAATCTTTCAGGAAGAGCAGGATCATCAGCCCCGGCAAGAGCGTTCCTAAAAGCCCCTCATGGAAAACGTTCTCAATCGCTTCGCGCACGTATTTCGACTGGTCGAACTCGTAGGAGATTTTGACGTCTTTCGGCAGGACCGACTGCATTCTCGGCAATGCCGCTCGCAGAGCATCGACTACTGAAACCGTGGAGGCGTCGTTTCTCTTAACAGCCGGAATGTAAACGGTTCGCTCGCCCTGGAAAAGTGCGTATCCGCAAAGGATGTCGGCGGAGTCCTCGACCGTGCCGATATCCTTAATGAATATCTGCGGACCGTGACCGGTGCGAATCGGCAAATAATCGAGCTGATGAATGTCGGGAAGGTCCGAATTGACCGGAGCAATGCGCAAATAGTCGCCGGTGCGAACGTTTCCGGCAGGCAGCACTTTATTACCTGTATCGAGGGCCTTGATCAGCTCGTCGCCTGAGATGTTGTAGCGTCTGAGCTTGTCTGCATCTACGTTTATAACAATGGTGCGGATATTGCCGCCGAATGGCGGCGGTGCCTCAGCACCAGGCACGGTGGCAAGCATCGGACGTATGCGGGTGTAGGCGAGATCCTCAAGCTCTTTTACCGACTTCGTTTTAGAAGAGAGAACCAGCTGACCGACCGGTAAGCTTCCCGGATCGAATCTCAGTACGAATGGATTGTATGTGCCGTGCGGCATCAAACTGGTGGCGCGGTTTGCCATGGCGACGACGCCGGCCATTGCCGCAGACATATCGGCATCGGGCTGGAAAAAGACTTTGATGATGCTGACGTTTTGAATCGATTGTGACTCCATGTGCTCGATGCCCGGGACATAGAGGAAATAGAGCTCGTACAGCGATGTGATGTAGCCCTCCATCTGCTGCGGGGACATGCCGCCGTAGCCCTGGATTACATAGATGGCCGGGATTTTCAGATCGGGAAAAATGTCCCGCTTCATACTGGTTATGGCCAGCACCGAGACCAGGATGATGCTCAAAACGGCCGCCACAACGGTGATCGGTCGTTTCAGTGCCCATGCCACAATCCACATAGATGATCTAGCTCCTCGTTTCCATCAGCATCTCAGCCTACCAAATTCTTTCATCGACTATTGACCGCTTCCCCCTCGGCAATTTCAACCAATTTGAAGAAGGTGTTGAGATCGCCCTGAGCATAGCCCAGCGCGAGGATCGAGCGCCACACCTCGATCTGTGCCACGGCATTTTCCACCTCCGCCTGGGCGAGATTCTCTTCTGCCATCGCTAGTGATACCACATTAGTAAGACCGACACTGTAACGCTTCGAAATATTGATCTCCCTGACTCGGGCTGCCTCCACAAGCGCCGGTGTCTCATTGGCCACTTTTCTTGCTTGCTCCAGCATAATTCTGCTTTGCGCATCCTTCTTCTCGAGCAAGAGCATCGCCGTATCAAAATCAGCCCTGGCAGCCAATTCATTGCTGCGCGCCATCTGTTTTTGGGCGCGCAATGGAAAGTATTCCAAAATCGGAAAGCTATACGAGGCGCCAACCATATAATTGAATACCTGCGGCAAAACCCCGCCGGCGACCGGCTTGATCGGATTGACATTGTCCCCGCTGCCTCTTCCCCACACCGATGAGTTCAGCCACAGGTGAGGGCGGTAGGCTTTGTCGAGAACCACCTGCTTGGCTCGCCAGCGGTCAACTTCAGCTTGTTTCAAGCGCGCCAGTGGGTGAGATGAAAGATCGAGCGGCGATTCGATACTCAAGTCTTGGGGGCGCCGCACAACCGGATCGGAGATGATGTCGATGTCCTGCGATGCGATCCCCATCTTCTCCGCCAGCTCTACAAGCGACAGGCGAAAGTCCTTTTGCGCTTTGATCAAAGCGATCTTCGCTTTTGCCACTTCGAACTCGACATCAGCCGCGTCGGCGCCGGGGCGCAATCCTTGTGCAACCAGCGTCTTTACTCGCAGCTGCGCGGTTTCCATACGATCGAGTGTCGCCTGGCGAGCCTGAATGATCTGTTTTGTTTCCGCCGAGCGGAAAAAAGCATCGGCAGTGGCAAAGGCAACATCGAGTTTTGTAAGGCTGACATCAGC
Source organism: Pseudomonadota bacterium (assembly GCA_021324135.1). GTDB lineage: Bacteria > Cyanobacteriota > Vampirovibrionia > Obscuribacterales > Obscuribacteraceae > JAJPJO01. The sequence continues at coordinate 4,436 of JAJPJO010000529.1, read as the reverse complement.
ACGGGCTGTGCGCGCGTCAGCATCGGCGAAACGGTCGTTCGCTTTGCGCAATCCGTAATCAACCATGAGCCAGTTCAAGTTCAGACCCTGGAGATTGTTTACAAGCGGTTTCAGTTTTGAATTTGGAGAGGGTGGGCCCGAATCGACCGGAACGGTATCGAAACCAGAGACATTGTTCATGACCACGCTGGCGATGCGATTGCCGGTTATGCCTGCCTCCTGAATGTCGAAGTTCAGGTTTGGCAGATACTGATACTTGGCGAGCAAAACGTTCGCTTTCGCGGCGCGTAACTTGAAAAATTTCTGCTGAATGCTCGGGAAGTTTCGCAGAGCCATGTCAACGCTGCCGCGAAGCGTAACAGCGGTGGTAGGACGAATCGGCTGAAACTGCAGATCGGGAACGTTTACCTCGCGCCCAGCACCGCGGGCGGGGTCACAGGCAGAGTCTGCAACGAGCATGGCGATCGCAATCACCAGAAACAGAACTCTACTCATCCATGGGTTCATCGTTTCTCTAAGGTCGCCTGTGCTCTCGTCAGCGCTTCGGCTAGGTTCAAACCGGTCCGTGGAATGCTCAAAGGGCTGAGTCCGTGGAATGCTCAAGGGGCTGGCTGAAAGCATCAATCCCAGGCGCGCATTAGTAATGAGAGCAATATAAATTAGCACCGGAACACTAAAGGTGGTAATTTTAGCATCATACACTCAGCTCTTCTACATGAATTCAAGTGCTCAGTTCTCTCTGGCGTCATCGTTTTGGATTCGTCCTATCGGCACTCATCGCAACTTGCGGTCCGCATTGGTGCGCCGCTCAGGATTCAACTTCGGAGCTGGTTGGCGCTGATGCCGAGCCGTTTGGCGACATGTTATCTTCTCCAAAGGTTGATTCATTGAAGCCCCGGTCCACCGACCTGGACCAGATGAAGAACGAGCGGCATCCGGATGCACGTCCCGACGATCAGATTCCAACTGGTTCCTCCACCGGCGCGAACGACAGTCCGAGACAACAACTGAAAAATAAGTGGACGAATGACTACACCGACACGCGCTTTGGCAAATCAAATTTTTCAAATATGTCTGAGTTCGACAAAGGCAGAGCAACGTCGCTAAACGGGGCGATGGATGAGGACGCCTCGACCGGACTCTACCAGAGCATGGAGTTGGACGATTTGTTGCAGTCGGCGCGCGACACATCCGCATCAGGCATCGATCGATCAGCTTCGCCCGCAGATGCGCCCGCAGTCATGCCTTATCGAAAAATGATGAAGGACAGAAAGAAACCTGCATTGCCAGGGTCCGATACAATGGATGTCCTGGAGCGCTTGCCGAGCGGCGGGCTGGTCGACTGGGTTCCTTCGCCGGTTGATCCGACTGACAATGGTGGTTTCGGCGCGGCACCGGATAATGGTTTTCCAGTCCCATATACTTTGAACGGCTGGGTGGAAATTCAGCGAAAATACCCCTGGGAGGCTGGTCAGTAGTGTCGCGTGTAAAACGGATCAGCTTGAGCGCGCTTATTGTGGTGGTATCATACGTGATACCGCCAGTCGAAGCCGATGAAATGAAGCCAAGCCGAACCTCTGGTTCATCGAGCCAAGTGGCATCGCCCGAGCGATGGCAATCTGAAGTTCAGGAAGGACGGCGCTTGCTGGAAGTGAAGGATCTGTCGCGAGCGGAAGGATGTTTTCGCAGAGCGCTGCAAGACTTGAATTCAGCTTCGCACCCTTCAATGACCGATCGCGCCCAGGTCATGCAATATTTGGCTCGCGTTCTATACATGCAAGATGAGGCTCCTGAGTCTCTAGCTCTGTATAAACGATCGTTGCATCTTCTTTCAAAAACATATGGAGAGAGGAGCGAGAAGCTAGCCCCGCTTTACGAAACAATCGGCGACATCTTTGCTGATGAGGGAGATTTCCTCAGAGCGAGAAAGTATTACCAGACCGCATTGAGCAGAGCGTCTGGCTCGCTGGACAAAAACGCTTGCGTGGAATTGACGACGCGAATAGCACGAGCACAGGAGAAGCGCGGGCAGCTTCGAGAAGCCGAGGAGAATTACTGGTCTGCGCTCAAGATGGTTATGACGCCTGATGGCTCGCAATCAACCGATCGCATTGAGCAGCTTTTGAGCGATTACATCAGTCTGCTGATCCGCACCGAATCTGGTGGCAGAGTGTTACAGTCCGCGTATCAGAACGAATTGCTCAAAGATCGATTGTCTGAGCTTCCGCAGAGGCGTGCGGCACCAGGGTCGGAATTCAGCTCTGCTGTCGCGCTTCAAGTGAAGGACAGCACGGAAGCACGTGGTAACGATAATGCAGATCAAGTCTCGCCAGCGCCACCCTCATCAACGCTACCTTCACCAGGGCCATCCTCATCAACACCACCTTCCTCAACGCCATCACTTAATCCTCGAATTCCCTCCGATTCTCATGCCGATAGCAATGCGCTCGAGCAAATCAATCAGCAGAGGATCAAGTTCTACGAACGCATGATCGCTGCCGATATCGATTCGCTTGGCGCAGAGCATCCAAGTGTCGCTAGAGATCTGAGCACCATGGCTTCGTTTCTCATCTCACTAAGAAGGTATGATGAAGCTCGATCACTTTTGCTGCGAGCCTTGCGGATTTACCGGCAGATTTACGATGAGCGCTCGGGACCGGTCCGGCAGACGCAACTGATGCTTGCATTGTTGGCTGATGAGCAGGATCCCGCTACTGCCAATATTGACCTGACGTACTTACAGACGCTGCCGAGAATACCGCTGCAAGCTCAAAAGCTAGAGGTGGCATTCAGATTGAATGAGCTTTCCTATCTGATGCTTTGCCAGGGCAAGATCGATCAGTCCCTGCAAACCTGCATCTGGGGACTGGCGAGCACAGCCCGAACCTCTGGTGATATGAGCATGCTCACCGCCGGCAACATGATTGACTTGAGCAGGATTCTTCGCGCCAAAGGACATGCGCCGGAGGCCGAGAATTTGGAGAACAGCGCGCGATCGATTGTGCGGCGCAAAATGCTCGAACGTAAATCAGCTTATCTATAGAACAGCGCCCATTCAGCCGAGCCTTTCTTGGTTTGGTCACCACCCGCGGTTCTTCGAAACGACCACGCAAGAAAACAGTATTATTGGCGATCGTAACCGTTTCAGGAATCAGCGGAACAAAATTCATCTTGCTGCGTCGCACTAACTCCTAACTTTCAAGAGCCAATCTGTGAAGTTACTTTGACGGGTGGGATACCTTTCAAGTTAGACTCAAGGAAGCCGACGATTAAAGGACAATTGATCTGCTTCGAGGCTCTGAAGATTGATAGTAGCGCCCTGAATCGTAAGCGTTTTTGGTTTCCGATTCCGTAAGCATAGAGAAATCAGTACGAGGAGGTAGAGTCCTATGCGCAAGATTCTTTTAGTCGATGATTCCAGTGCCACAGATCTGCTTCGTCTTCGACTAGAGCGCGACAAGTATATGGTAGATTGCTGCAGCGACGGTTTTGATGCGCTGGCAACCATATTGCACCATCACTATGATCTGATCATTCTTGAATTGATGACGGCTGGGCTTAATGGCGTGGAAGTCTGCAGAAGATTCAGAGAGAGCGGTGGCACAACGCCAATTCTCATGCTGACCTCCCAGAGCAGTGTGAAAGATCGAGTTACCGCGCTTGATGCAGGTGCGGACGACTACCTTTTAAAGCCATTCTGCGTTGAAGAGTTGCTTGCGAGAGTACGAGCTCTTTTGCGGCGACCGCCTAAATTAACTCCGAAGTACTTGGTTGCCGGTGACGTATTGCTTGACGTGGTCAATAGAACCGTTACCCGGAGAGGATATCCGGTGAAATTAATTCCCAGAGAAATTGCTTTGCTGGAGCTCTTTATGACCTATCCTGATCAGTCGTTCAGCGCTGATTCAATACTCGACAGGTTGTGGGATTCCGGTCCCATTTCATCAGAAGAGGCAGTGCGCACGCACATAAAGACGATCAGGGGGAAACTCGGTAGATCGATAATAAGCACGCGCCGTGGCATTGGCTATATGCTTGGGCCAAGCGCCTGTGAAGCAACGCGTACGTCCGAACCTGCATATGAGATGCCACTTGTCCGTGCGATGGATCATGTGGTGGCCTGAAAGGCGGGATGAAGATTTGACGTTAAGCTGGCGGCAAGGCTGAGTCGAACCGAACCCAGTCGCCGCCGCCGCCACCACGGCCGCCACCATCTCGCGACCGATATCGCCGTCGCCACCACTGCCGCCACCAGATTCGCCACCGCCGCCTTAGAGCAGTCCTTAGGGTCTGACATATCTATTTGGGTCAAGTCTTATATGGCGAAGCTGTGCTAGAGTCTGGAAAAGCTGTGTGCATGAGCATCTCGACGGTCATTTATTTGAGCAGTCTTGAGATTTTACAAATAAGATGTGTCACGCCCTAAGGGCCAACGG
>JAJPJO010000061.1 GCA_021324135.1 Pseudomonadota bacterium | reverse complement strand
CGTGGAGTCCCGACTAAGCCCATTTTTATCCGCCCGGGCTGCTCAGGAATACAGGCATAACCCTGTATTTAATCGCGCCTTTAGGAGTGCCGGGCTGAGAGATGGCAGGCTCTAGTGCGAAGCGGTCGCCGGTTCAATTGCCAGGGCCGGATCGGTGCCTAACCAATGTTTGTTGTCCAGAACCGGAGTCTGCAGATCGCCTCTGTCTCTGAGGACTTCCGACTCCACCAGAACCTTGAGCCGCCGATAGGCATCGAAGATAGTCGTCTTGTCTTTCTCGCACTGTAACGCCTCAATGAGCCGCCTTGTGAAAACGCTGTTCTCGTAGTTCTTCGACTCCCATGAAATCTGGTTGGCAAGACTGGAGCAAATCACCATTTGCCCGCGGCCGATTTTCATCGCGCGCGGGTCCAGCCCGGCAGCTCGCGAGAGCGACTTCTGTCCTTCGAGGACCGAGCCGCTGTGGCAGACATCAAGGATCATCACCACCCGATCGGATTTCACCTGCTCCGATACAATGTTAGTCAACCACTGCATGGGAATGCCGGTGGCGAGCAAACTGTTTTTGTTCGTATCATAAGCCACCAGGAAGTTGGCACCGCCTGCCTCCGCGGTGGAGGAGCTGCCGTGACTGGAAATGTAGAGAACCACCAGATCGTCGGGCTTAACGTGGCCGGCGAGCCACTTTTCTCCAAGCATGCCGATTATGTTTTCGCGTGTCGCTTGGTCATCCGTCAACAGTTTCACATGATCGGATCTGAACTTCTCAGTATTGATCAAAAAGTTTTTGAAATCAGTTGCGTCCTTTGAGGCAAACTTCAAATTGATCGAAGAGTCCTTGAAATTGCTGATCCCTATCACAAGAGCCCATTTGCCGGTGACCGGTCTGTCGGCGCCGGTGCTCGCCACTGCCCTGGGAACTTCGAGCACTGCATTGCCACCCGGTAAGATATTTTTGATCTCGGCAGCGCGCTTTAAGAGCGGCTCTGCATTTTCGGATTTTCCTTGCGCACCGCAGGCAGTGGCAAGCGAAGTTAAATCTGCCGCCACTTGCGGCGCCTTGTCACCATATAACTTCTCATCAATCGCCAGCGATTTCTGTAAAAACGTTTGTGCCTCGGCATATCGTTTCTGCTTCAAATAGAGCTCACCGAGGTCGCGCGCACCAGAGGCGGTGAGAACATGATCGGCACCCAGCACCTTTTCCGATAGCGCCAGGGCTTTCTTCAGCAAGGGCTCCGCCTGATCGTATTTTTCGTCGCGACTGTAAGCGTGTGCAAGAGCACTCGCAGCAGCAGCCCGCTCCGGATGCTCGGCGCCCGTCTGTTGCTCGATGATTGCCAGCGAGCTGCTCAGAATCGATTCTGCCTTTTCGTAATCGCCGAGATCCTCATGCACTAGAGCGAGATCGCGCATGGTGACGGCAACCTCGACATTGTCGCTGCCCAGGAGGCGTTGCTCTTGCCCCAGCGATTGATCGAGCAGTTCCTGCGCATCCTTATAACGACCTTCCTGCCTGGCGATATTGCCTAAGCAATTTTTCGCTCTGGCGATAAAAAGATTGTCGCCGGCTCCAAAAATATTCTCCTCAATTTTCAGAGCGGCGCTCGCCAGCTCTCGGGCCTGGCTATATTTGCCTTCCTCCGACTCGACCTTGGCGATGCGCACCATCGTTTCACAAATATCGGGATGCTCACTGGCATAAGCTGACTGGAAAATTCGCAAAGCTTGCTGTAAGCACTCTTCGGCTTTCTTATAACGGCTCTGTTTGCGATACAGCTCAGCTTGATTAGTGAGAATCAACCCGCAGTAGGCATGATTGGCCCCGACTAAACGCGAACAACTGTCGAGGGCATCCTGGTACTTTTCATCAGCCTCCTGGTACTGCCCTTGCTGCTCCAGGTATTGCGCGAGATTGAATTTCCAGTAGGGCATGGCCAGAGTTTTCGGAGCAATCTTGGCCAGGCGCTCGCCCTTCTCGACATACTCACCCTCTTCCTCGAGCTTGCCCCAAACGAAATAAAGACGAGCGAGATTACCCACAGGATAAAGAAGATTGGGATTGTTTTTATTCGCCAGCGGCTCGCACTGCTTCCACAACGCCTCCGCTTCTGTAAAACGCCCCTGGGCTTGATACAGCAATGCCATGCCATTGAAAATAAAAAAGTAATCGCGCTGAAATGGCGGCAACCGATCCGTGATCTGTAGAGCTTGTTTGAGTGTCGCCTCCGCTTCTCGGTACTGTCCCAGACAGCGCAGCGTTTCTCCCAGGGAGTAGAGAACATTCTTTTCCTCGACTGAGGTATGCGGCGTCATCCTCAGAATTTCCACGCACTGCCTGAACATTCGCAAGGATTCACGATAATTGCCCTTGTTATATGACTTAACGCCGCTCTCGTAAAGAGTGATTGCCAGGCTTCTCTGTCCACAGGCCGGAAGAGGGGCGGTCACTGAGGAAAACGAAATTGCCGCCAGCGAAATCATGATGATGAATGCATTCTTGAGCGTTTTTGCCATAATCCCTGTCAAAGTGTTAGCGTGCATGCCGCGCCGATTTGTCGATCAAGACATCATTATATAAGGGCTTATGGCTCCATAGATGAGCAGGTGTTATTGCCGGCAGGGTAAGCCAGCTGTCTTGATATTTTCAGGAAAACAGGGCAACATGATTCTGAGCCCTGCATGCTGAGTCCCTTGCATCTACCGGAGACATTAAGAGTACGCTACAAACTTCTCGGCACCATCGGGTCGGGAGGCATGGGCATAGTTTACAAAGCGCATGACTCGTTTCTGGACAAACCTGTAGCCATCAAAGTTTTGCATCAGCAAGCCACGAATAAGTCGGCCGTGCGATTTCAAAAGGAAGGCAGGGCGTGTGCCCGTCTTTCTCATAAGAACATCGTCACTGCCCTGGATTTCGGCGTGAATAAAAACGTACCGTATCTGGTTATGGACTACATCGAGGGGCAAACCTTATCTGAAATACTGAAAGCCGAGGGGACACTTCCCCTGCCTCGGGCGCTGCCGATTTTCATTCAGATATGCAATGCCATCGCTCACGCCCACGGGCGACACATCTTGCATCGCGATATAAAGCCGTCAAACATAATGCTTGTCCATGCAGACAACGGCAAAGATTTAGTCAAGATCCTGGACTTCGGCATCGTCAAGTTTCAAGAAAAGCGCACCACGGACAATGGCGCCACGGGCGAAGGGTTTGACACCACCAGTAGTGGCGGTCCCGGGACAATGAATTATATGAGCCCGGAACAAGCCAGCGGTCAAAAAATTGATGAGCGTTCCGATATCTATTCTATTGGATGCGTCATGTTTGAGACTCTCACTGGTAAGCCGCCAATCGTTGGACCCAGTGATGTCGAGACAGCAGCGCTTAAATCAAAAGTGAAGGCGCCGCGTCTGTCGGAGTCGGGCTCGACAGAAGAATTTCCAGTGCATCTGGAGGACATTGTCGCCAGATGTTTGGAGACGAAAGCCGCTGCGCGCTTCGAAACTGTTTTGCAGCTAAAGGATCAATTGATCGAGATTCTTGATGAAGCCTCACCAATTGAACTTCAGAACCCGGCGCTCATCTCCGAGAGCGATCCCGCACCACATTCGGTATTGAATAAAGCACTCGCAACAATTGTGTCATTGGTGGCAATAACCTTTGTCTGCACGGGCGCATATCTATATTTCACCGTGGAGCATGCACCTGTTGTTGTACATAAGGTAGAAGAAGAAGTGCAGCCCAATGTAATAAAGGATCTTCCCAAAGAAGCAAGAGTGCATGTATTCGGTGAACGCCTCAGCATTAACGGAACGGGAGAGGATCTTGATATCGAAGCAAATTTGCGCCAGGTACCAGCAAACATTAAGCACGTAACTTTGCGAATACTCGACATACATGGTCCGGAGCTCAGACCTTTGCTGCGCTTCAAGCTTCGCTCGCTCGTAATTGCTGGTTGTCCGTCGCTTGATGACTCAAGCATGGATGAAATAGGAAAGATGAGCGATCTGGAAGATCTGTCAATTGTCGACGGGAACTTAATCTCGGATGCAAAGCTAAGCAAGCTTGTTCAACTGAAAAAGCTCAAACGCATCACCCTGAAGGGGGCGCGCCTTTCCGATCGTGCTGCGGCTATATTCGCATCAATGCCGGCGCTCCGATATTTATCTTTGCAGGGTTCGAGGGGCATAACAGGAAATGGATTGATGCGACTGACAAATTTACATACCCTGATCGTAGACGAGTCACTATGCCAGGCTGAGCATGCAAAAGCAATTGCTCGCATGGCTAATCTCGAGAATGTGCGAATCGAAAACGTGTCTGACAATCGCCTCGCCGGTTTTATAGAAGGATGCGCAAAGGCTCCCGCTTTAGAGACTCTGGAAGTGGTGCGCTCTCCTGTGCTCTGCTCCGATCTGCAATGCCTGGTGCAGGCGAAACATCTGACCCGGTTGCAATTGACCGATACAGGAAATTGGAAGCCTGCGGACTTCGCGATATTTGCATCCATTCCACAATTGCAGATCTTAGAGGTGCCCATGAGCTTCAAGGACATGGAGGCAAGCTGCAATAATCTCAAGAATTGCAAACATCTAAATAAGCTCGTCATCAGTATCGATGATGAACCAGACAAGGCTGCCGCCCTGAAGTCATCAATTCAGAGACAGAAGGCATTCAAAAATATCGAGATTGACATCGTCAATAAGAAAAATAAGGAGCGGCAGCAGCTAAGAGAGCTGTTCTATACGGACTAGATCGAAAACTGGCAGAAGCCTGGCACCACGTTAAGCAAATAAAAGTAATGTCCCGATCTTTTGTTTGACAAACGCGCTCGCTCATGCGATATTTAACTATATGGTTAAACATTATTCCGAACAATTAGATAGAACGTTTTTCGCGCTCTCAGATCCAACCAGGCGGGCGATCATAGGTAACCTTGCCAGAGATGGCAGATGTTCTGTTTTACAGCTGGCAGAACCTTTTAATATGTCGTTGCCGGCTATTTCAAAGCATCTCAAATTGCTGGAAAAGGCAAATCTTGTTGCTCGCAGGCGGGAGGGACGCGTCCATTACCTGGAGCTATGCGCAGAACCGATGCGTGAGGCAAATGAATGGCTTGAGGCATACGGCCGATTCTGGCAAATGCAATTAGATTCCCTTGAAGATTACATAAAACAACAAGAGAAAGGAGAAAGTGAAGATGACATCCACACAAGCACAAAGCATGACCGTAGAGGTAAGCAAGCTGATAAGCGCACCCGTAGAAAAGGTGTATAGAGCTTGGACAGAGCCAGAGCAGATGAACAAATGGTTTGGCTGCAATCGAGTATCGGGTGTGCAGGTCCGGCAAGATTTTCGCATTGGCGGCGAGTTTCGCATCGAAGCAATTGGCTGCGCTGATAATAAACCGAAGGTAGTATTTGGCACATTCAAGAAGATTGTTCCAAACGAGATACTGGTCTTCTCGTGGTCGAACACCTCTGAGGAATTTCCGGCAAAAGATACGCTGGTAACTGTCGAGTTCACCAGAAAAGGTGATAGCACACTGGTAACAGTCAAGCACACCAACTTCGTGCTGGCTGAAACGGCTCAAGCTCACAACATGGGCTGGACGGAATCGCTCGACAAGCTTGCCGAAATTGTGGCTTGAGAAACGATTTG
>JAJPJO010000573.1 GCA_021324135.1 Pseudomonadota bacterium | reverse complement strand
TCATGAATGTCTCGGCATCAGGAAAGTCGGCGCCCCAGGTGGCCCGAAAGAGCGGCGGCGGATCCTTTTTGCGCGTCACGAAGTAGACTTTGAGCTCCTGGTTGACGAGCGAGATCGAAACGCCCAGATTCTTCTTGAGCTGTGCCTGGATCGATTCGACGACCAGCCGGGAGTCCTCGCGGTTCATGTAGAGAAGATCGACTTGAGGAAAGTTTTTTCCCTCCGGAAAGCCGCTCTGGGCAAGCAGAGCTCTGGCCGCCTGCGGGTCGAAATCCGGTGCGTCGTGCCAGTACTCGATTCCGGATGCCGATTCAGGTGCGCCGTTGCCGGCTGATTTGCCGGTGTCGTGGCTGCCTGTCTTCGAGAGATTGACTCCACCTGTGGTGCCGGCCTTGATCAGTCTGGCTTGCAGTGGTTGCGGCACCCATGATTGCATCGGCATTTCGCCGCGCCGCAATATTTTGGGGAAGATGCTTTTGTCTATGGCCATTGAGAAGGCCCGGCGCACGCGCGCATCGCCAAAAGGTTTCTTGCTGATGTTGAAACCGAGATAGTTGGCGCGCAAAAGCGGCACCGATCGAAAGGCGGGCGAGGATCTCATTCTGTCTATGTCGGCAGTCGAGAGGCTGCGATTGTCCACATAGTCGAGCTGATCGTTCTCAAACAAAGCAAAGGCGGTTGATTGCTCGGGAACCATGAACATCTTGATGCGCTCGACGCCGGGCGGTCCTTCGAAATACTCTTTATTTGCCTTCAACTCGATTTTGTATTCGTGCTGCCATCTGGCCAGGACGAAGGGACCGTTTGTAATGATGTTGCCGGGCTCGGTCCAGCGCTCGCCGTGCTTCTCGACGACATCGCGCCGCATCGGGTAGCAAACGCAGTGCGCCGTCAGATATATGAAGTAGGCGGCCGGCTTTTTCAAGCGCACCTCGAAAGTTCGCTCATCCAGCGCATGAGCGCCGAGCTGGCTCAAATCGCTAATCTGCTTCGAATTTATCTCGGCGGCGTTGACCACATCGTAAAGAAAGTTCGCATAGGAGGCACCAGTTTTAGGGTCACAGAGCCGGCGCCAGGCGTATTCAAAATCATAGGCCGTGACCGGCTTTCCATCAGTCCAGCGGGCGTCTTTGCGGAGGTGGAAGACATATCGTTTGCCACCGTCCAGAACATCCCAGCTTTCAGCCAGGCAAGGTGCGCAACTGAGGTCGCTGCGATATTGGCTGAGCCCGACCATAATATTGGCAATCACATCGAACGAGGTCGAGTCGGTCGTGGCATGCCAGTCAAGGCTGGGCGGCTCGGTGCCGATATTGATGCGCAGGCAACCGGGCTCGTACCTCTGATGGCTCGAGCAACCCGCCAGCAGGCAGGTTGCCATGATTACCAGCAGCATAAGGGCTGGTTTGCCTGCTATTCTCGTTTCAAAACTACGCAAAAACACTATTAAAGAGTTAAGACATTTTATAGATCGGGGGCGGCGATATCGCCTAAAAGCCAAGCCAGATCTTGCTGAGCGAGCTATGCGCGGCTGTTGACGGTATTGTAGCCTTTAGATATACTGAATGTCTGCCACCTCCGGGGGCAATTTTTTTTGCCTTCTTTTTTGAAGAGGGCAAAGAGGATGGTACCAAGCCGGCAGCAAAGGCGACGCGCTCGCTTGCGCTGAATACGGTGGGATAAGGTGGATCTTATTTTTGATTTGCCGAAAAGTTGAGGAGCTGAAAGATGGCTAAGAAGGACGACAGAATTATCATCACGTTGGCTTGTGGCGAGTGCAAATGCCGCAACTACACGACGATGAAGAATAAGCGAAACGATCCGGATCGTATAGAGATCAAAAAGTACTGCAAGACGTGCAGAAAGCACTCCGAGCACAAGGAAACCAAGAAGTAAGGGGCGCTTTTGTTTTCCGCCCTCGGAGCAGCCAAGCTGCCTGCCTGGGCGGGAAGCCAAGTACTACCATGTACTTCGGGCGCCCTTAGTTTAATGGTAAAACGGAGGTCTCCAAAACCTTTGTTGAGGGTTCGACTCCTTCAGGGCGCGAGGCTTTTCAAGCAATGATCCAGGATAGATCACCATGAGCGCTTGATTTCGTTGGTGATCTGAGCATAAGAAGGGCCCTCGGGCCGGGACCGCCGATGTCGGTGAAAAAGAAAAAGAAAAAGGTCAAGTTAACGGAATCGGGCTCTTCTGGGGCTTCGAGCCGCTCGGACGACGGTGGTGCATCTGTGTCAGCCAAGAATTCAAAGCAATCCGGCGGGTCAGCTACCGCTGGTGATCGAGAGACCGAGCCACGGGACAAGTCGCATCAAGGATCTCGGATGGATAAAGACGAGTCGAGGCCTAAAAAAGCCAAAGAAGAGAAAGAGTCCCTCGCCGATTCAGTCAAGGGTGGGGTGATTTTCCTCAAGGAAGTAGTTAAGGAAGCGAAGAAAATCACCTGGCCGCCCAGGCGGCAAGTGATTCAGGAGACCTGGAGCGTTCTGGTTCTGGTCACTTTCATAACCGTTCTGGTTCTGGCTTACGATTATGCTCTGGCCAATTGGGTTTTCGGACCGCTCGAGCACTTCTCGAAGATGAACGCCCCTGTCGAGCAGCCATTCTCCAGCCAACCGATTACACCAAGTCCGGTTGATGGCGATCGCTCCGGTTTGCCGACTTTGCCATTCAGCTCGTCGCCTAACGCGCCACCGCCGATAACACCAGTGCCGATTCAATTGCCGCCATCTCAGCCCGTTCCGCCCGCCGGAACAACGACGCCAGCGGGCACGCAACCAGGGACGGTACCAGGCGGACAACCAATCTCATCACCCACACAACCAGCGGGAACCGGCAGCCCAACAAGCACGCCGGCGCAAAATCCCGCCACACCAAAGCCATAGCGAGGAGCAAAGAGGAAGGAAAATGCCTTTCATAAAGTCTGACGGACAGAGAAAATGGTATGCGGTACAAACCGCATCAGGTCACGAGAATAAGGTCAAAGAGCACATAGAGAAACGCATCGTCACGATGAATGCTCAGGACAAAATTTTCGGTGTAATCGTTCCTGAGAAAATGGTCACCAAGGTCAAAGACGGCAAGCGCGTCGAGAAGAAGGAGCGCGAGTATCCCGGCTACGTTTTCGTCGAGATGATTCTCGATGATGATTCCTGGCGCGTGGTCAGAGAAGCGCCCGGCGTTACGAAGTATGTAGGGGCAGGCAAGAAGCCGATTCCGGTTCAAGACTCCGAAATCCGCAAGATCCTGCGCCGCCAGATTGCCGCCAGTGGAGTCAAGGGCAAGAAGCAAGCGGCCATCGATGTCAAAGTCGGAGATTATGTCCGTATAACGGGCGGACCGTTTGCCGACTTTACCGGAGAAGTTACAGAAGTAAACCTGGAGCGCGAGCGCATCAAGGCTTCAGTTATCATATTCGGGCGCGCTACGCCGGTTGAGCTTGAGTTCAACCAGGTTATAAAAGTGTAAAAGTGCTTACAATTAGTGGAATATATGGCGTTTCTGCCATAAAATCATAGGCTCAGCACATATACGTTAAGGACGTGAGACACCGTGAAAAAGGTCGTTGGGAAGATTAAGTTGCAAATCCAAGCCGGAAAAGCCAACCCGGCACCGCCGATTGGTCCTGCTCTCGGTCAGCACGGCGTGAACATCATGCAGTTCTGCAAAGAGTACAATGCCAAAACGCAAGATAAACAGGGCACGATAATCCCTGTTGAAATCACGGTCTTTGAAGATCGATCTTTTGATTTCGTCCTCAAAACACCACCGACATCCGAGTTGCTCAAGAAAGCAGCCAAGATTGAAAAGGGTTCCAAACAGCCTAACAAAGAGAAGGTTGGAAGCGTGAGCCGGGGACAAGTTAAGGAAATCGCCAGCATTAAGATGCCTGATCTCAATGCCACCACCATTGAGGCAGCCGAGAAAATGGTTCTTGGAACCGCTCGCAACATGGGCATCACAATAACCGACTAAACAACAGTGGGAGGGCTTTTCAAACAGCCCGTTAAAAGGGGATTAGACAGCCATGGCCAAGTTAACCAAGAGACAGAAGCGCTTAAAAGAGCTCAAAGAGAAATATCCGAATCCAGTCAATGCCGAACAGGCTGTCAAAATTCTCAAAGAAGACAAAGGACTGAAGTTCGATCCCACAGTGGAAGTGCACTTCCGCCTCGGCATCAACACAAAGATGAACGATCAGCAAATTCGCTCGACCGTCACTCTTCCTGGTGGAACCGGTAAAGATGTGCGCGTCGCCGTCGTCGCCAAAGGCGAAAAAGTGCAAGAGGCGCTCACCGCCGGTGCTGATGTGGCAGGCAGCGAGGACCTCGTCGAGCGCATCGGTCAGGGATTCCTCGAGTTCGACAAGCTCGTCGCCACTCCTGATTGCATGGCGATGCTCTCGAAGATGGGTAAACTGCT
>JAJPJO010000157.1 GCA_021324135.1 Pseudomonadota bacterium | reverse complement strand
GAGCAAGTTGGGCAAATAGAAGAATGGGTTTGTTCACGTGAGTGATTCTACAATGTTATTCAGGCAAAAAAGCGGCCGAAAATCTGACACTTTGCCGTGGCTTATTTTGCTCTGCACTTGCGCAGGCAGTGCCGCGCCCATGCTCGCGCCAGAATCAGCCCAGGCTGCCGATTCAAGCAGCGCTTCGGCAAGCGCCGGCAGTGGGCAAATGCCTTCTGATGATTTGCAGCAAGGCGTCTCATTGTACAAAAAGGGGGACATGAAAGGCTCATGCGAGGCCCTGCAGCGGGCAGTGAGCGGCAACGCCAAAAGGAACGCCATGGCGCACTATTACCTGGCCAACGCCCTGGCCGTTTTGCATCGCCGGGCCGAAGCGCGCGCCGAGTACGAGCTGAGCTATCGTCTTGCTAATTCAACCCAACTGAAAGATTTGGCAAAGCGCGGCATCACAAGCTTGGGTGGAAACGTCCCGCAAGCCCGCTCCAGCACTGATGTGCCGCGAGGGCGGAGCGGCAGCGACTCAGCTGAGGCCTCATCAACCTCCTCAGGAACGAAACGTGGTTTTATCGGCTTGCGCTTCATCAACGGCAATGAAGTGGACCAGGTAGTGCCCGGCTCTCCCAGTGCCGTTGCCGGTGTTCAACCAGGTGATCTCTTCACTGCCATAGACGGCAGATCGACAACCGGTCTTGATGAAGGAAGCGTGAGCGACATGACGGTCGGTGCGGCCGGAACCAAAATGATCTGCGAGATCGAGCGCCAGGGCAAGCGTTTCAAAGTCACGATTCAACGAGCCGAGCGCGTCGACTTCAACAAAATAGCCGGGGTGCGAGCGGCAACGCCGAAGACGGGCGATAAACTCGATGCATCGCTGATTACGATGCTAAAGCAGACCGGTGACACCCAGCAAGCCTATTCGCAGGTTTTGCAAGGATTATCTTCGATACCACATTCGGTGAAAGAAGAACTGGCGCGTGCCGGCATCAAGATTATCATCGCTCCCTCCATCACTGATGCACGCCCGGATTTGAAAGGCGAACGTCCTAATGGTTATGTGCATGGTGGATCCTATGAAAACTGCCCGGCCATGTATGCTCCCGATCGCAATACGCTCTACATAGCCGAGCGAGCTCAGATCGGCAACAACCCGCGTTCGTTCAATACCCGCATTCCGGAAGCGACATTGCATGAGCTCGGGCATGCATACGACTTCAACCGAAACATTGTCTCATCACAAGATTTCAAACAAGTATACACTCAGGACATGCAACACCTGTCCAGCAGCTTAAGGGAGCGGTATTACTACTACACCCAGGAAGCGGATGAAGGGCACGAATTGTTTGCCGAGCTTTTTGCCACCGCCAATGGTTCGCATGACGAGCCCGGCTTAGCCCGGGCGTTTCCGCGAACCTTTGAATTCGTGCGAAAAAGCATGCAGTGATGCCACTGTATTGCCCCGGAAAGGCAGCGTTTTGCCTGAGCTGAAGCGGCGTTTTGCCTAAGGTGAAGCTGCGCCCAGAAGCGTCGAGCGTCGCAGAGCATCGTGGGTCTTCATGTCTCCAGCGCTCAAAACATCGTAGATAATGCGCGCCTCTTTACAGATCTCAGCCAGCGCAGAGGGAGTAATGGCTTGTTCGCTGTCGCTTATCGATCTGTCGGGATCGGCATGCACTTCGATCATCAAACCGTCGGCACCACAGGCGATGGCAGCGCGGCTCATCGGTCTTATCAAGTCGCGTTTGCCCGTGGCGTGGCTGGGATCAACAATCACAGGCAATCCTGTCAATGACTTGAGCAGAGGCACGGCGCTCAAGTCCAGAGTGTTTCTGGTCCTGGTTTCGAATGTTCGAATGCCGCGCTCGCAAAGAATTACCCGGTTGTTTCCGCCCAACATTATGTATTCGATCGCCTGGAGGTATTCATCGATCGTGGCCGAAATTCCGCGCTTCAACAAGACCGGTTTTCCCGTCCGGCCGACTTCTTTGAGGAGCTCGTAGTTGTACATGTTGCGCGCGCCGATCTGCACCACATCCACGAACTCAATGGCGCATTGCAGTTGCTCTGGGGACATGACTTCGCTCACCACAGGCATACCGCTCTTCCTGCCGGCATCAAATAGAAAGCGCATTCCTTCTTGAGCCAGACCATCAAATTCGTAAGGGCTGGTGCGCGGCTTGAAGGCGCCGCCCCTCAGGACATGAGCTCCGGCTGCCTTGACCCGTGCTGACAGATCGCTTATATGCTCGCGGCTTTCTACCGAGCAGGGACCAGCCATCACCACAGGAGGCGTGGCACCGCCAATGGTGAGAGTGCGCGAATCCGAATTCCAGCCGGGCAGAGTCACCGCTCGTTCTGAATCAGAAATAGTAAGCGGGCAGGGCAGCGATGTGCGGACGACCCTGGCGACACCGCGTATCTGGCTGAATTTGTGCGTCGATAAAGCGCGCACATCGCCTTCGACAAAAATGACTTGCTGTGCGGCTGAGCGCACAAGCTCACCCTTAAGCCCCATCTCTTCAATCGAACGAACTATGCCCAGGGCTGTTTTATCGTCAAGTAAAGGCTCAAGTACAAGCAGCAAAACACTAACCTTCAAAACGTTTCCGAGATTCCGCCCGATCTTCCCACATTTTGTCAAGAACGAAGGTTAGACGTTGTTTTTCAAGAGAACAAGCGCCCGTCTCGAGTGGCAGGCAAATTTGCCAGCCGCCGCATGGTTGGTCATTCCCAGGCGAGCCGGGGCGCGAAGTCAAGAGTTGACCGTTTATTAACTCCTTTCCTGTTCGGAAACTAAACCGATGACGGTTTAGTTTTTCGACCTTGACTGCCGCTTCGGAAACTAAACCGATGACGGTTTAGTTTTTCGCTTGACTGCCGCGCGCGGAAGCAGCCGCTTTAGTTTTTCTCATCTGTGCCGGCAGGCTGAGCCGCTTCGGCAGTTCTGATACTCTTGAGATAGACGACCAGGCTCTCTTGATGATTGATGACGGAATCTATGTTGCACGAGCTGAAAAGACCACACCGAAGCGTTTGTCATGGAAGATGAAGCGAAACTACCGGGCAAGGATGAGACGGTGCTGCAGGTCGACGATCGGCGTGGGGCAATATCAATTCTATTGACAGCTGATTGGTGGCGCTTCGCCCATGCCTTTGTAATCAATGCCCGCCCTCATACGATGAAACCAGCCGTCATGTTCAGTCTGGGTGTTTCTCTGCCAATCGTGTGTTATGACATCGTCGCCAGACTACTGACATCGCACCCGACCTACAATGGCATGGGTGATGTGCTTGCGGTCATCGGACCAAGCGCCCTTTTAATCATCGGCGGATCATTGGGAGCTGCTGCCCTTGTTCTGATAGCGCTTGCTATGGATCTGATTATTCTTACCGGTTTAGCAAGGGCGTTCTTACAACTTCGCGAGCAGGCAGGATTGAACGAGGCGACCCTGGATGGAGCCGCTGTAATCGCCGCTCAAAATGAGGCAGTGAAGCACTTCTATGCCAAGAAAGCTTATATTCTGGCATTGTGGTTCATCTACACGCTCTTCATGACCGTGCCATTCGTCGTCTGGCTCGTCTGCCTTGTGATTTTAGCGGGGCCGTTTATGCCTCCGCCGTTCATGCGCATCGATTTGCCGCCTTATATTTTCATTCCCGTCGCCATCACATGTGGTATCACCACTTTGTTAATGACCAATTACGCCGTTGCTTTAATGCCTTGCTCAGCCGTTTCCTCCAGAGGAGCGACCAAGGCGGCTGTTGATGGCCTGGTCCTCTCTCTCAAAGCTTTGCCGTCTGTAACTTTGTTCTCGGTTCTATTCATCATTTTCAGCTCGGTCGTCGACAACATCATCGATATCATAGTGATGCGTTACCCGGAACTGGCCACAGGAGATGTTCCCAGATATATTTTGATTCTTCTGAAGACCTTCTGCAGTTGGATTCTGATGTTTTACATTTTGCCCTTTTCCGTGATTGTGCCTTGCGAACTGCTCAGGCGAAAACTGATGACCGATGCCGAGCTCGCACCACTGGCGGTGGGGCAAAGCCAGCCCTAGCTGCAGATAAGCGCTTAAGATTCAGGAGTCAATAAAGTGAGCATCAAAGTACTCAATGATCCAAACGGCAGGGCAACGCAATGTCTTACACACTTGCACAACAGCAGAAGTGTGCACTTCGTGCTCTGCATCGCTTCGACGCATACCAGCGATCGAGAAGGCATCTCGGCTGCCGGCGCCAGCCCAGAGGAAAGGCGGCTGACGCCGGCATTTGATGCCGAGGCGCTCGTGAGAGGGCACAAAATCGGACGGCTGCCTGTGTCCCCGGAGGGGATAGTATCGCCGGTAGTGATCACCCACACCTGCTTGAATCTGATCGGAGCTAAAATCACGGTCGTGAATTGCGGCGCCTTTGTGCCACCAAATATAGAGGCAATAAACGCCGGTGATTTAGTGGCTCAATGCCTGTCGACCGGACAGGCGCTTCCTGCCTCGCACGTCAAAAAGTTGTTTGATTCCGGCGTAGAGCTTGGCGAGACTTTGTCGCCGGGCAGTGACTTAATGGTAATAGCCGAGTGCGTTCCGGGCGGAACCTCTACTGCCCTGGCGGTGCTGACCGGGCTTGGTTATCATGTGTCCGGACTGGTTTCCAGCAGCATGCAGCACGTCAACCATCAGGCGCGCTGGCAGCTCGTGCAAGCAGGGCTCGAACGCTCCGGACTGGCATCTATCATAAAAGGGGGTGAGCCTAACGCTACTTTAGCGGCTCTGGGAACGCCACTAAATGTAGTGGCAGCAGTCGGCGATCCCATGCAGCCGGTAGCGGCTGGGCTGGCGCTTCAGGCAAGCAAAACGCTTCCCGTGGTTCTTGCCGGCGGAAGCCAGATGCTTGCCGTTTATGCACTGGCTGCTGCTCTGGGTTGCGCCAGCGAGCGCCTCACTGTGATCACGACGCCCTGGGTGGCTTTCGACAAGAACGCCAGGGTGCCGGCGATCAGCGAACAGGTCGGCGCCCCCTTTGCTTGTTCGATTTTAGACCTGAACCTTTCCCAGCATGCGGGCTTGCGTGCTTATGAGGCCGGTCATGTCAAAGAGGGCATCGGCTCCGGTGCTGCCATAGGGCTTGCCCGCATTGTCGGCAAAGTCTCGGAACTCGAGTTAATTGCCGCAATTGACGAGGCTTATAATAGAATGTTCATCGGCAAGGCAGACGTCATGCAGGAGCATGGCTGCTCATCAAATTGACCTGAGGCAACTGATCACTCGCCGGGCGCGACCTCAATTGAGACTTTGTTGTGCCCGTCCTCTTTTGCCTTTTGAAGAGCCAGTTTTGCATCGCGCAAAATGGTTTCCGGATTCAAGTCTTCCATATTGAAGTTCGCACAACCGACACTGACAGTGACTTTTGGACTTTTAGCACCGCGCATGAACGAGAGTTGTTCGATATCGGCACGCACTTTCTCTCCCAGAGTGCGGGCACCGGAGACGTCCGTGTTTGGCAATACGACGGCAAACTCATCGCCGCCATATCGGGCAATCAAATCACTCGAGCGCGTTATGGCGAGCAGCCGATTGGCGATCGTGGTCAGCACGAGATCACCTACGTCATAACCGTATTCTTCATTGATCGAGCCGAGATGATCGATGTCAATGATTGCCAGCCCGACTGGCAGCCGTTGCCGGAAAGAGAAAAGCAACTGCTGCTGAAGAAAACCGACGAGAAATTCAAGATTGTACAAACCAGTCAACGAGTCTACGTTGGCTCTATAAGCCTCTCTTCCCTGCAAAGCCTCAATCTCTTGTTTAGCCAAGAGGAGCTTAAAGACTGGTTGCATGCTGAGCTGCAGCTGGTTTATGAAAGCACGAGCCAGGCTGCTCATCTCGGATTTCTTATAGCCGGCAAAAATGAGCGCCCCGATCCCCGACTTCTCGCCGGCAACCGGAAGAATTTCAAGATCCTGGATCTTGCTTCCCCCCTCTTCGCGCAATTGTCCTTTTAGATCGACGAGCGGTTCGGAGGGTAGCTGCAGTTTTTCGCTAACCTGGGCAAGAAGCTCATCATACGCCGTTTTTGAAAGACCGTCCTTAAGGCGAAAAGCCATCCACGGCGTCGTCGTATTGGCAACTACAAAACCAAGAACATCAGAGTGGAACAGCTCATCAACCACCTCGAAGTAGGAGTCTATGAACTTTCGCCTTACATCGACAACGCCGCTGAGAGCTCTTACAATGCGGGCAATCAAGCGCTCGATCAACAAAACATCAATAAGGCTGCCGTAGCTTTCAAGCACTTCGCTTGTGCTTAATCTGATCTTTTGCGACAAGATGCCCTTTGCTTTTTCAGCACGCCAATCACGCTCGCGACCCTTCTTCAGAGCCCTGTCCAAAAGCTCATGAAGAGTAGTAATCCCGCCTTGCAATTCGACCAGGTGGACGATCTCGTCAGCCAGGGCGGCCTTGGCCCAAAAAGCATCAGCCTTGCTGTCGTCGCTTTTGACCAGAACGACGGGCAGGCTCGTTGTTCGATCGTTAGATTTGATCAAAGAGCAGAGCTGGTAGCCGCTTATGTCAGGAAGTTCCGTTTGGGTAACCACAACATCGGCGCCATTCTCGACTATATGGCTGAGGGCGTCAAAGGCGCCGTTCACAACCGAAATCGCGCCTAACCCTTTATCCTTCAGCTTCTCTACATCCAACCACTTGCTGTTTGCATGATCGACAACGAACAAAATCTTTAGATCTGTCATCGTTCTTTCCTAAAAAGATATCAACAGCATTGTACCAGCGACGCTTGTAAGTGTGCTCGTTCGCCCTTTGCCTGCGGCAATTAAACATATATCGTCTCTGTTGATCGTCTCCGGCAGCGGCTGCAAGAGATGATATGATCCATCATTATGCATTCAACAGCCACATCAAAAGATTCACCATTAACCTTTGCACTGAGCGAGGAACAGCGGCTCATTCAGGAAATGATCCGGGATATGGCCGAAAACGAATTCGCTCCAAAGGCGGCCGAGGTCGACCAGAAACACCGCTTCCCAAGAGAGAATTGGAACTTGCTTGCCGCATCCGATCTTTGCGGACTGGTCTTCCCCGAAGAATATGGCGGCGCCGGGCTTGATCACGTTTCGTACGTCATTGTTGTGGAAGAGCTGGCGAAAGCATGTGCCACCACTTCGGTTATGTATTCGGCCCATGTTTCGCTCACCGCGACGCCTGTTTACATCTTCGGTACCGAGGAGCAACGCCACAAATTTTTGACGCCGATGTGCAAGGGTGAGAAGATGGGGGCCTTCTGTCTATCGGAGCCAGGCTCAGGCTCCGATTCAGCAGCAGCAACTTGCATGGCGGAGCTGAGGGGCGACCAGTTCATTCTCAACGGCTCAAAGAACTGGATTACAAACGGCATCGAAGCTGACTACTATCTGGTCATTGCTCAAACGGAGACCAGCAAAAAACACAAAGGTCTTGTGGCACTGATCGTCGAGAAAGGCTCGCCTGGTTTTACTTTCGGTAAACTCGAAGATAAGCTTGGTATCAGAGGATCAGCCACCTGCCAGATTATGTTCGAAGACACACCGGTGCCGAAAGCAAACATGCTCGGCGATATTGGCGACGGCTTCAAAGTGGCGATGGTCACACTTGACGGCGGGCGCATCGGCATCGCCGCTCAGGCGGTCGGCATTGCTCAAGGGGCTTGGAATCACGCCCTTCGCTACTCAAAGGAGAGAAAAGCCTTTGGCAAGTTAATCGGCGAATTCCAGGCCATTCAGCATATGCTTGCCGACATGCAAACGGAGATTGACGCAGCCAGGCTGCTCACTTACCATGCAGCCAACGGCAACGATCGCGGCGACAAGTATGGTAAAGACGCAGCCCATGCCAAGCTGTATGCAGCGGAGGTAGCCATGCGGAGCACAATTAAGTGCGTGCAGATTTTCGGTGGATATGGGTATGTTACTGATTATCCGGTAGAACGCTACATGCGTGATGCAAAAATCACGGAGATCTACGAAGGAACTTCGGAAATTCAACGTTTAGTAATCGCAAACTACTTACTCAAGGGGACATAACCTATGAATTGGCAACCACCCCCCCCTCCTCCAAGACCAGGCGGACCGGGCGGACCGGGACCCGGACAGGGCGGACCTGGACCTGGAGGTCGTCCTCCATATCAGCAGCCCCCGTACGGTCAGGGACCGGGTCAGGGCGGGCAGCAACAACAACCGCAACAACCAGGTCAGCCGCAGGCTAAGGACTGGAAAGAGCTGAACTATTATCAGTTGCTTCAAGTCAATCGCGAAGCGCACCCGACGATCATCCGGTATGCATACCGCTTCTTAGCTGCCATGTATCATCCGGACAACTCCGAAACCGGCGATTCGGAAAAATTCCGCATCATCACTGAAGCGTGGCGAACACTATCGGATGAAGGCAAACGCGCTGCCTATGACATGTCCCTCGGTGCCGAGGAAGAAGTAGGCGGCGGCCGACCGGCGGGTGCACCAAGGCCGGCCGGGGCAGGTTTCAAACGCGAAGGTCTACCCAAAATCACAAAGACCGGCATTTCATGGAATGAAGTCGAGCTGCGGCTGGCGATTTTGCAAATTTTGCTCGAGGCCAGAAAGAAAAAACCGAAAACAGGCGGTGCATCAGCGAAGATGATCATGGACGTGCTCGATCTGCGCGACATCGAAGAGATCGAATTCGCGCTTTGGTATATGCGCGAAAAGGGCTTCCTCGAGATGGGCGAACGCTTGTTCATGATTACGGCTGACGGAGTGGACTACATCGTCGATCAGTTATCCAAGACGACGGTGCTCAGCCAATCCGAAACCGAGAAGAAGGTCAGCAAGGTCGTCGAAGGCGGCGTTCCAGCCGTAATTCCAAGATAGTCATTCTCTGGATTCCTGCAGCCAGCACCAAATGTGGTATCGCAGCCCGCAGCCATCGTAGTATCGCAGCCGTAACCACGGCAGTATCGCAGCCGTAGCCACGGCAGTATCGCAGCCGTAGCCACGGCAGTATCGCAGCCGTAGCCACAATTGTTGGCTGCTTTCAATGGGAATGGATTATTGCGCCTGAGGGATAGGCGCCCATTCCGGTATAGGCATCACTTTGAGCATTAGGGGCGATACATAAATTCTAAGCATGTGATGGGTCACAGGACCGGCAAGGCAGCAATGCTTAAACAAGCTATCTCGACCCCGCACGCTTTCGTCCAATCGATACCAATATGCCGATAGATAGAGCTGAATATATTTACGGCTTATCCCTTGATAAGTACCGACAAGATACGCTAGTAAAGCATCGACCATTAAAATCGCTTTCTCCGCATGTTCTGTGTACATCCCTCTTAGCCCGTTGGCAGCGGTCATTGCTGTGCGAACATCGAGAGCTTCATGAGTAGTAGCAATGTACCAGTCTCCAGGCATGGCCTTGATCAAACCAGCGCTTTGCAGATAATCGGTAGCCATACTAACGAGACCAAAATTATCTTGTCCGCAAATGTGGTCGAAGTGGAGCTTATTCTTTTCACGCGCCAGCTGATCATAGATTCTTTGTGCTAGCGCTACGACATTTGCACTATATGTAGTATCAGTAGACTTCGCCTTTTTTGCCTCCTGAAGCAAATACTCTTTCTCAAACTCGAATTGTTCATCCTTGGGATGGCCTTGGGCCGGGGTTCTTATCGTCCGCCTCATCACCGCGTCCAGAAGCCACGCTGACGGCAAGACAGCGCTTTCCACTGGCATTTTCGCTTGTATTGCTACCATGATTTTCTTCAGCATCATTTGCGCTGAAGAAACGGCAACACCGGTCAAACTTGCAAGCTCCGAGGCGTTGACGACAATTCCGTTTTCGAACAACCGAATTGCCAGCAGCCATGCTAATGGACATCTGATGCGCGCGAAGAAGGTACCAGCCAGAAACCACGTCTTCTTCCCACAGCTTTTGCAACGGAAGAAATAAGAACCGTACTCTCTGGTAATCCCTGCGCAGCCTCCACAATCACAAACCAACACACCTTCTCGTTGAAGGGTGCTGAAAATGGCTTCAATTCCATCTTCTTTGCATTTGAATTCAACCCTGAACTGAGCCACGATACCATCGAGGCGTGCTTGTTCAGCAGGGTCAAGCCGCGGCTTCTTACGCATGAGCTTTTCCTCCAGGAATCACTCTAGCGATACAGCCGGGGACTCGTCCAATTTTCCTTTTTGGTACCGCGCAAATGCAGATTTCATAATTAATTTTTTTGCTTACCAAGGGTGTTGCATAGCCCTTCCCCCCAAACCACCCCAAACTCCCCCTCTCAAACTAAACCGTCATCGATTAATGTTCGAACATTAACCGATGACGGTTTAGTTTCTGCACCGTATGTGGTGGTTCTTGATGGGAAGCGATGAGCTACTTTTTCTCTTACAGATGACCAGTTGTTATCACTTGCCCTAGGAACGAATTTCCTCCCACATGATCCATGACAACTGGTGAGGATCGTGGATGCGGATCTCCTGGCGATTTAGAAGCATGATCCAACCCCGGTTTGATAGTGAGTCTCATGAACATTGCAAGATGAGAGTCAAGCGTGGTTACATACGCTCAGTCTTTCGTTAAAATACAGTGTGGGGATTTCAGTTTAATGAGGTGTTTGAACGAAGTATGAGCGGTGGTTCTGATGCGAGGCGGTTGCCCGTCCTTGTAAATTTGAAAACCGGTGAGAGACATACACTGGATTCCCCTTCAATATCACTTGGGAGGGGTCCTGATAATCAAATCATTCTACCCGAGGATGGTTATGCCTCCGCCACACATGCCAGGATCTACTTCGACAAAGGCTGGTGGTTGATCGAGGATCTGCACAGCAGCAACGGCACTCGCGTAAACGATCAGTTCGTCTCTGAGCCGCGTGCCCTGTATCCAAGCGATGTTATAAAGGTGGGGAGAACAGAGTTTCGCATCGAATAGCCTGGAACGATTATTTGTTCCAGATAATTCCATCCTTGTCCGGCTTCCAACGCATAGCCGCTGACTGGTTCCCACCGGATTGTTTTCCCTCTTGTCCGTGTGCATTTGCACCTTGCAAATTCGTTTGCGATCCCATCTGCGAACTTGAAGTTGAGGACGAGGTAGACGATGACCCGCGCCCTTGCTGACTTGATTGAGTAGCACCAGTGCTGGTGGTACCCTCAGATATAGACCCAGCTTGGTGAGTAACACTTGACGATTGCGAAGTTGACGACAAATGTTGGTTTTTAGCCGCCTGCATGACCGCAACCAAGATAAATATCATGCCGACGATGAGAACGGTTCCAACACCAATCATGATCGGTACACTTCGCTTTTCTCGCGCTGCAATTGGGCAGGTCCGAGTCATGAACTTGCCGTCCGGACGCTTGAAGAGCTTCGGTTTCTCTATATTCTCTCTTTGGTAGATCAACCGCTCGGCTTCAGGAAGCTCAAGTCCCTCGAAGTTGTAAACGTGCAAAGCGCACTTCTGGCAAACGGCGACTCGATCTTTGGCATACGGGTCATCCCAGCGCCATGGGCACTTGGCGATAACCTTAAAATTCTCTATTCCTTGAAATTGCCTGGGCGGCTCAGTAGCGCGTTTTTCCTCGGCTATCTTTTCAGATCGCTCCAAGGACACAGACAACTGGGCAAAGATCAACTCCTTGTCCAACATAGTCTTTGGCACATATGTCCTGGCAAAGTCCGGCATTTGTGACTGCTCATCGGAGTCCTGATCAAAAGTCGGCTCTTCCTGCGGTTTGCCGAGATGGCGGGAGGGCCGTCCAAACTTAGATATATCGGCTTCCAGAGTAGCCCTTCCGGAGGTGATCCTCAGTGGTCGCGGGTTTACAGCATCCGCCTGATCAACTAAAGGAGCGGACTCCTTAAGAGTTATGGATTCCGCTTCGATCTCAAGAGACTGCTGTGCGCGACTCGGCTGATCTTCATGGCCCCTTGGCGCAAGATGCTCGGTGAAGGAAGAGATATCGGTTTCAAGCATCGTCCTTGCAACGGGCCGATTAGTGCTGCGCGGTTCCGACTTTCCCTTTACAACCGTAGAATTCTGCTCTGCTTGCTTGCTATCCTCGCCAACCCCATGGGTATCATTTTGTGT
The DNA here is from genome assembly GCA_021324135.1 of Pseudomonadota bacterium. Classification (GTDB taxonomy): domain Bacteria; phylum Cyanobacteriota; class Vampirovibrionia; order Obscuribacterales; family Obscuribacteraceae; genus JAJPJO01. The sequence goes on along the minus strand of JAJPJO010000157.1, from coordinate 21,302 downwards.
CCCGTATAACTCGTCCGATGCCTGCACCGATCGCGATGAGGTAGGTTCAGAAGCGTGTGAGGGAGCGAGTCCTGAGCGGTCAGAAACCGATGACTCCCCCGATGTGCTTGGCTGGTTTGATAAAGATGCAGGCGGCATCAGACTCTCTGAAAAGGATGGAAGATCCGCTTCTACAAGAGTTCTGGCTATCTCACGTGCGCCACGTTTCCCTTTCGACTGGGTTTCAGCCGCGCGATCGGCTTGTACTTTGTTTTCGCCGGAGCTCTTATCCTCAGGAACGCAATCCTCTTTACCAGAGTCCTTATCCTCAGGACCGGCAGCCCCCCTACCAGAGCCCTTCTCCTCAACAGTCTTAGCGTCAGCAAGGCTTGGCTCGTCCACATCAGCGACTTTGATTTTGCTCTTAGCAACGCTTCGATCATCCTTACCGAACGCTTCCTCGGCAACGCTTGCCGCTATCTCATCGACTATGCTGGCGGCGATGTCCTCAATAACTTGATCATCGAAATTATCCCCTTTGAGTTTGCTCGCGCCGGGTTGCTCTGCAACTGTTTTGTCCGGAGGAACATTGCCCGGCTCGCTCCCTTGGCTTTTACCAGCCGGCTCGGGATCTCGCATCAGTTTTTCTGCGAAGTCCGATAGATCAGCTTCGACCAGGGTCTTGGCCACATGTCGGTCTTTTCCGGAATCAGAAGATGCTTTGCTCTTTTGATCCTTCGAAGCCGCTTCTTTGATAGAGGTGCTCGGACTGAACTCAATACTCTTCTTTGACTTCTTCTTGGACCGCCGCTGCTCGCTGCTCTGGCTGGTCGCTGCACCAGGTGATTTGGCTACCTCGCCCGCAGCAGATTCAGGTTCATCTGCCATCAATCGTTCACCCAAAGTAGCCAGATCTGACTCAAGGAGTGTTTTCGATACATCCTTGCGATCTGCCCTACCACTGCCCTTCTTCGATTGTGTTTCTGAATCGGCCTTTTCAGTCGAGGCGTTTTCCTTGGCAGTCGTCTCTTTATCCGGTTGATCTTGGCTCATTAATATGTCTCGTAGTGTTTATCTAATGATCCTAATACACAACAGTGGAGCCTCAAAAAAATAGGAGCAAACACTCAGTGGTGCGAACCAGAAGAAGAAGCGCCCTGAGAGCCGGAACTCGACTGTGGTATCGGATCGCCCGACTTCCAGTGAACCGCACCTTGTCCTTGCCCGCTGGACTGGTTACCAGACCTGGACGAGTTCGAGCTCCAGACGACACCTTTATCTGTAGCTTCGCACTGCGTCACCTCCGTGGAGTTTGATGTTCCAGTACTCGTACTTGAGCCGGATTTGTAAGAGTTTGAGCCGGAGGCACTTGAGTTTGAGCCGGATGCATTGGTGTTCGAGCCGGATGCCGATGTACTTGAGCCTCCAGAAGCAGTGGAACCGGATGTAGAACTGGAGCTCGATGTAGAACCATTTGACGAGCCTGACCCGGATGGCGATGTACTCGAGCTGTTTCCATGCGGAGCAGTAGCGGTTGAGGAGGATCCTGATGCGCCGCGGAGGACCTGGGTCAAAACGAAACAGAAGGCTAATAGTGCCATAAAAAGTAAAGTAATACCTGCCACCATCAATGGTAGCGCTCGTTTCTTCTTGGCGCCAAGTGGACAGTCGCGCGTCATGAACTTGCCATCGGCTCTCTTGAATAATTTTGCGTTCTCTATATTCTCGCGCTGATAAATCAATCGCTGCGCCTCGGGCAGTTCCATTTTGTCGAAATTGTAGACCTGCAGGCTGCATCTTTCGCAGACGGCGACGCGTTTGGTTGTATACGGGTCGTCCCATTTCCAGGGGCAGGGCGATGCGATTTTGAATTCCTCTATTGGTTCAAATGGCTTGACTGGCTCTGCTTGCTTTTTCTCCTCAGCGATTTTTTCAAATCGTTCCATCGATTCGTTGAGCTGAGAAAAGATCAAATCCTTGTCGAGCATGGTTCGTGCCACCGGTTGCCGCCCTGAATCGGAACGACTAGTCGGTTCTTGCGCCATCTCCACGTCGCTCTGGACCCGACCTGGATCGTAGCTTTGATTTGGCTGAGTATGGTTTGCTTGCTCGAACTCAGCGCCGCCAGCAAAGGTCGCATCGTTTTGCGCACTGGAGGCAGTCTGAGAATCGGAGATAGTCTGAGAATCGGAGGCAGCCTGAGAAGTGGAAGCGGTCTGCGGACTAAACGCTTGCCCGGGGTTCGAGTCAGCTTCAGGATACATGTCGTAGTGCGGCGCTTCATCGGCTCCGAGCTGATCTTCTTGATCCATGAACTGAGATATATCCTGCTCGAGCATTGTCCTGGGGACCTGCCGCATTTGATGTGGCTTTTGTGCAGGCACTTCCGGCTCGAGCGCTTGCGGTGGCGCGGTCTCATCCACCAGCATCTGATCGGCGGCAAATTTCGATATGTCATTCTCGAGCATGGTTCGCGCTACTGGTCTTGGAGAACCGGTTTGAGAATTGATGCTGGTCGGATTCAAATCGATTGCGACAGGCGGCGCCGTCTCGATTGATTGTTCCACTGCGGTGCCCTCAAGGGCTTCGTTCGCAACAAACTTCGATATGTCGGTTTCGATCATAGTCTTGGGAACATTTCTTGCCGGTAATTCTTCTCTGGGCGCGAACTCGACCACTGGCACCGCAGGTGGTGTCACAGGCTGAGGTTCTTCCCGGCCTTCATTGAGATCGGCGAACGCCGGCAAATCAGTTTCAAGCATGGTTCTCGAGACATTTCGAACTGGCTCATTCAGGCTCTCAGGTGCAGCGCTTGCATCCTCAGATTCATTAGCGCCGCCAGCTTCGCTCTCGCTCTGATCCTCGCTGGATGGACTCTTGCTGCTCAATTGGTTCAGCCAGGAGGGAAAGACCTTCGAGTCAGCGGGCAATTGTCCCGGCTCTTTGGCATCGGCAGCGCTTTCAGCATTGTCCGACTGATCGGGATTCGCGGAGGACCCTGACGGCGAATCGGGATGAGGACTGCCACTATCAGAATTTGCTTGGCTCATTCGATTAGTTCCGCGAAGGTGCATCGAGTATAGGCGGGTCGCCGGGCTTGTTGGGTGCAAGAGAAGGCGCGCTGTAAATAATATGAGTACAACCAGGAAGCATACTTCACGCCGTACTCATATGGCAATTGCATGTGCCGCCCTGCTGCAATTAGTTAAGTCACAAATAATTGCAGGATTGAAATTTATTGGCGAAGCGCCGCAGTCAGCCCCCTCTAAGCGCAGGAAGGAGGCCAATCAAAACCAGGAACCTGTTTGGGATTCCCTGGTTGGGCCGGGCTATTTTCGAGCCAAGTTGACCGGCGCGATCGCATTCTTCTGCCGCCTCGCCGGCTGGCGCGTTTCATAACACGCAATAGAAGACTATAATCTACATTATCTATAACATCACCGACTTGGCTGTGCTTCGGACTGGACGGCTCGGGAACTGAGGCAACTCCGGTCCGGTTCGGCATAGTTCTTACAGTGGACATGGCTTGAGCCCCTCGACAAGTTCGTGTTTACCTGTAGTTTTTATATCACACCAGGCGCCGAACGACCTCAACTTTTGGCAAAGATTGCATTAAATAGTCTACTGTCAGACTTTTCCGGATTTTTCGATTGGCTCGGGTTCTTGCCTGATGACGCAGCCAAGGCACCGGCAGTCCACCGTCGAGCTAGATAAATAACCGGCAATATCCAGCAAATGTAGATAATTTTCTACACAAACAAATTTCTCAAACAGGAAAGGGGAAAACATGGAAAAGGAATACAAAACCGACAAAGAAGTAATCATCAAGAGAACTGATACCACCAATGGTGAGGCAGGTGCCGGTTGGGCAGTTGCGCTTGTGGTTCTAATTCTGGCTATTGGCTTTGCTTTTGTTGTTTTCTCGAACAATGAAGCCATGAAAGATTTGCGTATTGGTCAGTCAATCGATCAACTCAAGCAACAAATGGATGACAAAACCAACACGCCACAAACGCCCCTCACGCCTCCCATTCAGGTGCAAACTCCGGCACCGGCTGCCGCACCGAGCGCACCTCCGCAAGTGAATGTTCAAATGCCGCCTTCGACTCCTGCCGCCTCAAGCAGCACGAAATCAGAGCCGGCCAATAATCCGGCACCCAGCGATCTGAATAGCGAGCAGAACAACTCAACGCCGAGCGATTCCAATCAGTAGACAAATTGTCGGGAATCATTCTTCGGTTGAGTGCACAGATTCAGGCTTTTCGCCTACAGGCTTCCACTCGCCGCCGAGATATCCTATGGCGCAGTACATCATGTGCTGCGCCTCATCTTCTCTGTGAAGCTCTGAAAGAAGCTCGGCATAGTCGGTTAAAACCTGGACCGTGAAACTATCCGCCGAACCATAGACTTTGGTGTGAACATCCAGAGACAGTTTAAACATATCCTCTGCTTCATGGGGCAGGTTGTGCAGCTTGTACGTTCGGGCTAACCGATAGGTAATGCGCGCCACATTCTCATTGTTCAAACCGTAGAACTTGCGATGAATCTCAAGCGAGTGCAGCAACCAGGGAACGGCGTCCCAGTCTCGTTTTTGCATGATAATCGCCCGGCAGATTCCGGTGATCGTCTTCAAATATCGATCATCGTTCTCGCCGAGCTGCTCAGCGAGCGGCAGCGCTTCATGCCATAATTCCTCGGCGCGCGCGTAGCTGTCACGCGAGAAGGCACCTTCCGCCTGACGGTTGAGCGTAGACCATTCGTCACTGAGCTGTCCCATGATTTTTGACTCGAGCACACCGCGACGCTGGAGATGGTCAATGAAGGCATACGGATTCGTAAGCTTCGATTGATTGAATCTATAATAACCGATCCATTTATCGCCCGTAATTTACTGGCTCGGGCCCGATCTGCCCCCATAATCGCTGAGCCGCGTTTGCTTTATACACGCTCATGCTCTGCGACTGCGGCTCTCGTCGAGGCTCGCTTTTCCGCCCTTCGCACTTCGCTTGCCACCACTGGCTGGCTCACGGCGCGCCCTGCCAAGGCTCGTTTTTCCGCTCCGCGCGCTCTGCTTGCCACCATTGGCTGGCTCACGGCGCGCCCTGGCAAGGCTCGCTCGGCCGCCCTTCGCGCGCTGCTTGCCGCCGCCCGTTTGGTCGTTTCCGGTCTTTCGACCGCTTGCCTTACCACCAGCCACCGCTCTATTGCCGCCGTTGACTCTTGAACTCGGATCAAGCCGATCCAGGTCCTCAAGCATTTCGTCTTCGACCTGATCATCAATCTCATCGGGCAAACAACGAAATGACCTCCTATGCCATGGAGTCAAACCATGCTCTGCAATTGCCCGGCGGTGATCGCGAGAAGGATAGCCCTTATTGGAATGCCAGCCATAAGCCGGGAATTCTCCGGCCAGTTGAGCCATGAACGCATCACGGTGAACTTTAGCAACCACAGATGCAGCCGCTATAGCTGCCGATCGCGTGTCGCCCTTGATCACTGGCAGTTGACTCACATTTTCAAGCCCAGGAAGGGCTTTATTCCCGTCAATCAAAATAAGCATGCGGCTCAAATCGAGCTGCGCTTTCTCGGCAAGGGCCAGAACTGCACGTTTCATAGCAAGAAGGCTGGCATGAAATATGTTGATCTCGTCTATTTCTGCCGGTGAAGCTTCGGCAACGGCATAATGTGCGCAACTACATATGGTACCAGCCAGATCTTCACGGATGCGGCTCGACAGCTTTTTGGAGTCGTCCAGTTCGGCGAGGCGCTGCGCAATCTCAGAGCTGGACTGCATGCCCGGCAGCAAAACAGCCCCTGCTACAACCGGACCAGCCAGGCAACCGCGCCCTACTTCATCGACGCCAATGACAGCTCGTGCCGTTCCAAGAAAAAGGTTCATCTGACCATCCGTCTCGCTGGACAGTCTTGCTGGTGTGATGAACGCCAGAGGATCTAAGCTCTCGCGCACAAATTGATCAAAGGCTTCAAAATCAAAGCTCAGCCTGTCTGACAGAGTATCAGTCCTCGACCTGGATTTTCTCGATTGCCTCTCATGAGGGCGATCGACAGCCGGCTCAACCGATGCACCGGCGATCGACGCTTGCCCGGAAGCACCAATCCCAGTATTTATGCCTGATTTGACCATTTATAAACGCTCTGGTAATGAATTCGTTGCCGGATGCAACATCACGAACCGATCCAATTCTGCTTGAGGCAATCAATTCTCAGGATGTCGCGTTGCGCTTATTTTATGGATCGAAAGTGAATCTTCCTACTTTGCCATCTCTAAGCTCCGACAGGAACAACGCTGCAGCCCTGTTAACATCAGGCTTTGCGCCGGAGGTTAGAAGATTTCTAGCAAGAGCGATATCGACCAAACCCCTGTCTGGTGAGGACAATCCTCGGATATACCTTTCGATATCTTTTGGATATTTCGATTGGCAGGCGGCAAGCGCGAATTCGGCTGCTTCGAGCGCATCGTAATTGTTTAGCGGCACTAAATTGCAGGTGGCGAGCTTCAGCGTCTGCTCCCTGGAGAAGGCTACGGGCGGCAGAATACCGGGCGTATCCAAAAGCTCAAGCTTGGGATGGACTCTGACCCACTGAGTACCCTTGGTGATGCCTGGCGTATTGCCGACGCGAGCGCGTTTCTGCCCAATCAACCAATTGATCAAGGACGACTTCCCTACATTAGGAAGCCCAACGACGCAAATCCGCATGGGGCGCGGCAAAAGTCCTTTCCGCATCAATGCGTCCAAACGCGGCTTTGTTGCTTCGATACACGACGCAATCACATCACCCCTGGCCGCAGTGTTTTTCAAAGTCAAAAGCAGGCATGGATAGCCTGTCTCCGCCTGGACGGAATCGACAAGCGCTTTTGTCGTCGCTCTGTCGGCCAGATCTTCTTTTGTGAAAATAAGCAAGCGTGGCTTTGAGCCAAAAATCTGATCGGCTTTAGGATGACGCGTGGATACGGGCAACCTCGCATCAAGCACCTCAACAATCAAGTCCACCCACCTGAGCAGCTCGCTCAGATGCTGAAACGGAGTCGAAGGAGCGGAAGCACCGCTTGCAGGGCGCTTAGCCGGCTTTGAGCGCCCCGGTTTGGAACGCCCGGGCATAGATTATGATTCTTGCGCTTCAGATGATGCTTCAGGCTCAGAAACCGCTTGGCTTGCGGTATCGGCAAAGCTATCGACATCCTTTCTGCCGCCAATCTTCTCTTTGATTCTTGTCGCTTTTCCGGTTCTCTTGCGCAAGTAATAGAGCTTCGAGCGTCGGACATGACCACGACGTTGTACTTTTACCTTTTCAATGCGCGGCGAATGCAGCGGGAAAACGCGTTCAATACCTATGCCTTGGAATACACGACGGACCGTAATAGTCTCACCGACACCACTGCCACGGCGCTTGATAATCACGCCTTCATAGCCTTGGGTGCGCTCTTTGCCCCCTTCAATAATTTTCACGAAGACCTTCACCGTATCTCCAACATGGAGTTCGGGCAACTTGTCTTTGATGAGAGGACTCTCAATGTCACGAATAATCTGGTTCATGGCTTCCTACCAGTGCTTGTTCTAAATATGCAAAGCGGTCAAAAATTCTATCACTTCATCGAACCCAGGCGGGTAAAGATATAGGACCGCCATTCAAAAACCTTCATAAATTCTCATTCATGGGCGATTTCAGCCCCTTCTGAAACTAAACCGATGACGGTTTAGTTTCGAACATTAACCGATGACGGTTTAGTTCTGAACATTAACCGATGACGGTTTAGTTTCGGAATGAAACGTCGACACCGCCAAGGAGCCTGGCTGGATTGTCGACCAGAAGACACTTTACAACCTCTTCGCCGACGCCGCGTCTTTTCAAGCGAGGCACAATCGTTCTCAACAAATGAGCAAAGCCAAATCCGCCAAACTTGAGCAGGTGGATTTTGCAGCAAATGTCTTGTGATAGCAGGACCCGATTTTGCCAACCGGCATCCAGAAGCCGGAGCAAAAGATCGATGCGCTCGAAGTCAGCAGGCTCCCGCTGGTTGCGCTGATCGAAGTAAAACTCCGAGCCGAAAGTATCGAGCTCAATGAAAGCGCCGCGCTGAGCCAGAGACGATGCGTACTCGAAGTCATTACCTTCATCGATGTGACTTAGAACGACTCGGCCGAGGTCGACGCCTGAGCTTTCTAAGATGTCGAGAACCTTGTGACCTTCCCTTTTGAATATTGACAGATGCACGTTAATCGCCGCCCCCGTCTGCTTATGAGCCCCAGCAGCGGCCTGAAGCACCTTTATCTCAGAGGGCAGGATGGGAGCGCTCGTACCGATTTCGCCTATGACGCCGGCTTTGATGCCGGTACCATCTATGCCTTCGGTTATCTCTTGTGTCATAAACTCAGCCAGTTCGTCGACGCCACTCGATTCAACCCATTCAGGATGGGCCGCGGCTATGTAGAATCCGGTTCCTACGATAATGTTGACTCCCGTTGTGCGCGCCAATTGTTCCAGTTGAAGCGGATAGGGACCAATGCTCCGCGAGGAGAGCTCCACGATCGTTCGTCCACCAAGAGCACTGAACGGCTCAAGCTCTTCAGCTATGGCCCGCCAATCATCGAGAATCAGATTGTCGGCGCACTGATATGGATCGGTAGCCAAAATGCCGCGCCGCTCGGCAGTCACCTTAACATCCGCCAGATGGCGGCGCTCCGGGCTGGAACTGGACTCCAACAAGCAGGTCAAATCGATCAACAAATGCTCATGAGGCAAAGTAATGCCCAGCGATTGTGGATCAAGCTTGCCCAATACCGTCTGGACTTGCATAGCTGTGTTAAATTCGCTCCGCCGCGCTTAATCATCCTGAGTGATACTGGATACAGTATCACGTCCGGAGAGCAATGCATGTGTATCCTTCAATGTATTCAGCTCAGAAACGAAATCCTCGATCGATCGAAACTGCCTGTAGACAGAAGCGAAACGTACATAGGCTACCTCATCCAGGCTCCTCAGCCGTTTCAAGGCAAGCTCGCCCAAAAGGGTCGAAGGCACTTCCTTTTTGCCGGCGGAAGCCAGCTCGTTCTCCACGGAATCAACCAGATCATCTATCTGCTCGGCTGTAACCATGGTCTTGGCGCAAGCCCGCCTGACACCGGCTTCTAACTTCTCACGGGTGTACGGCTCGCGGCTTCCGGAGCGCTTTACGATCAACATCTGCATGACTTCGACACGCTCATATGTGGTGAAGCGCTTGCCGCAAACCTCGCACTCACGCCTGCGGCGAACGGAATTCTCGCCGGTGAGCCGCGATTCGAGTACGCGGCTGTCCTTCTTATTGCAAAACGGGCAAAACATGAAAAGCGCTCCCTTGGAGGTCCTGGCAAGCTGAGCCTCGAGCAGGAACTCATATGTCCCCATCAGGTCTAAATTATAAACCTAGCAGTTCGCCACGCCCGAGGTTTAAACCCAAAGAAAAATGCAATGCTTCTTCAGGAAAGGAACAGTCATAATGTTTATTGATCGCAGAAATTCTGAGCAAACTCACCGGCAAATCTTTATTCGAGTCGTTTTCAAGGACAGCTGAGTCAATGGCAAGACGCCCGAACCACTACGAGATCCTCGGATTGACACCCAATGTCAGCCAGCGCGACATAAAAAAGGCCTATCGCGCCCTGGTGAAAAAGGTGCACCCGGATCTCGAGTACAGCCGGCAAACCGATGGTGAGCGAAAAGAATCGAAAGAGCGCATGCAACACATCAATGAAGCGTACGAGACGCTGATGGATGCAAGCAAGCGGCGAGCATATGATTACACCATCGTCCGCCAGACCGCCTCGCGGCGCGCCGGCGAGAAGGCGCGCAATTCTCAGGCCGAAGAGCAGCAGCGCGAGGAATTTCTCAAGAAGGTATTTCATCCGGCGCGCCGGACGATTGTGAAGCTGCTGAATCAATATAAGAAACGGCTCGCAGCTCTCGAGCAAGACCTTTACGATGAGACCTTAGTGAACGCCTTCAGCAAGTATGTCGATGAAATTGAAGATGCTCTTTTGAGTGCATCGAACGCTCTCAGCGGATCACCTACGCCGGAGTCATTGAAAGGCGCCGTACAGTGGATGCGCCATGCCATTGCTCAAGCTGCCGATGGTCTGGAAGAGCTCCGGCATTTCTGCAATAACTACGACTACGATCATTTGAGTATGGCAGGCAACTTGTTCAAAATCGCCCTCGAGCACTCGGCCCGCGCCCAGCAATTAACCAAAGCCTGAGGCAGGCAGACTGGTCACCTCAGGCGAACCGGTCGCCTCAGCCCGCACCACCTACGGTATCACTGAAATTTTTGCCTGATAGCCGCAGCTCGTTCGGCATACTCGGCGGCCTTGGTATCGTCGCCGGTGCGATTGTAAAGCTTCACATGTTCCTCGAGCACGTTCGCCACATCAGGATAATCGGGGCCGTAAGCCGTTTGCAGCGATTCAAGCGCCTTATTCAAGTACTCTTCTGCTTTGCCGTAGTTCTTTCTTTCATACTCCAGCCGCGCCAGAGCGCAGTAAGTCTCAGCGATGTTGGGATGATTCTCGCCCAGAAATTCTTTCCTGATTTTGCAAGCTTCACCCAGATATTGTCCGGCATCGATTAAGTTGCCTCTGGCCAGATTGAGCAGACCCAGAGTCTGATACGAGGACGATGTGACGATATGGTTTGCTGGAAAAACTTCCTTTCTGATTGTGTAGGCACGATTAGCCAGCTGCTCCGCTTCCTCCAGCCGCCCCGTCCTTATGTACAGCTCGGCAAGGGCGTTGAGATGATTGGCCAGGTAGTCGGTATCTTCACTGACATTCTTTTCGACCATGTCGATCGCTTGTTTATACTGCGACTCGGCCTGGTCGTACTTTTGTTTCTTGTCGAACAAGCTTGCCAGTCCGAAACGATCGACTGCCAAACCGGTCACGACTGTCAGTGATTCGAAGTCTTCCGTGCTCTCGGACAGGCGGCTCAATTGATTGGTTTTGGAAGCGATCGCCCTTTTGAAATGCTGCTCCGCCTGATCGAATCTACCCAGTGCCAGATAGACACCGGCCAGCTGACCGACTACGGTCTGGGTGAGATAATGATCCCAACCAAGAGCGCCTTGCCCCTTGTCCAGAGCGGACTCGAGGGTCTCTCTGGCTTCTGAAAAACGACATTGAAATGAAAGCGCATTGGCGAGATTCAAAAGATTTAGCACCGCCAGTGGTGAATCAACCATGCCGACCAGGTTTACCAGAGGCAGGACCGAGCTGTCGACATAAACGCCGATACGGGCCATGCGCTCAGCCAGATGATAATGTCCGCGCTGCATCAAGAGCCCCGACAGCTCGACAAAACAAAACGAAAGGGCGAAGGGTCCCAGCAAAGCCCAGATCAGGATGAGCAGAAAAATGATACTGCCGATGAGACCACCGCAACTGGCAAAGGCAAAAGAGAAAGCGGCGCCAAGAACCATCCAGAGACAGAAAGCCGACAAGCCGATGAAACTGGTTCCCGGTAGTCTGGCTATCGGTCTTTGCGAGCCGTGCTGATTCTTTCTGTCACCAGGCATCAGGCTTACCTTGAATCGCTACTTTGATGAGACAGTGCCGATTAAGTCGTAGGGCTTCGCTTCATCAACTCTCACTCTGGCAATTTCTGCCATCTCGACCAGATTATCTTCCGTTTCACGCACATAGACAAGATTGTCGATTTCCGGTGCATCCCATTGCGACCGACCGATGTAGAGCTCCTTGCTATCATCATAACCTTCAATGAGAACGTCGATCTCTTTACCGACCATCGCTTCATTGAGTGCCCTGGCAATTTTATGCTGCGCCCTCATCAACTGGCTGCGCCTGGACTTCTTCAGACGCTCGTTGACTTGCTCGCTCATGTGCCCGCTCGGCACTTCCATTTGCCGCGAGTAGGTAAAAACGCCGAGCCGGTCGAATCGCTGCTCTTCGATAAACTGCATGAGATGCTCGAAGTGCTCCTGGCGCTCGCCCGGGAAGCCGACGATAAAGGTCGAGCGAATCTTGGCCTCCGGAACCATTTCGCGAATGCGCCTCACCACTTTCTCGGGATTTAGAGGGCGGTGCATCGCTTTTAAAACTTCATTGTGGCTGTGCTGAAGGGGAATATCGATATATTTCACCACTTTCTCGAGCCTTTGAATGGCAGCAAGAATCTCGACGGACGTTTCGGTCGGATAGAAATACATCACTCGAATCCAGGCCAGGTCTTCAATTTCATTCAAGCGCTCCAGCAACTCGGCAAGAGCGGGTCTTTGATAAATATCGAGGCCATAATAGGTGGAGTCTTGTGAAACCAGGATGATTTCTCGCACCCCGGATTTGACCAGCAAGCGCGCTTCGCTCACCAGCGACTCGATCGATCGCGAGCGGAACTTGCCTCTGAGCATCGGGATGATGCAAAAAGTGCAGGCATGATCGCAGCCTTCGGCAATCTTCAGATAAGCCGAGGCACCGACACCAATTGGCAGGCGCGGCAGCACCTCATCGCTGTAGTCGTTGGGAGTCTCGCTTACCTCAACAACGCGCAGCGACGAATCCGAAGCAATCGCTTTCAGGACATCGACAATTTTATGGATATCGCCTGTGCCTACCAGGGCGCGGGCCTCGGGAATCTCGCTCAGCAGCTCGTCCTTGAAGTGCTGCGCCAGACACCCGGCGATAATCAGCTCTTTGCCCTGATCAGCCAGCTCGACCAGGGTCTGCACCGATTCTTTTCTGGCCTCGCCGATGAACGAGCAAGTATTGACCAGGCACATGTCGGCCTCGTCCTGATCGAATGTCACCGGGAAGCCGGCCTGGTTGATGAGCCCAAGCATCACTTCCGTGTCGGTAGCATTCTTGGGACAGCCGAGTGAAACGACTCCAATTTTTGGATGGCGCATGTTATCTCCGGGTGATCGAGTCGCTTGCATAAACGAGCCAGGTCATCGGCGTGTTTGCCTTTTCAGCCCTGGCCTTTTGACCTGATCAGCACAGCCGCGGCTTGCTTAGCCGCTTTCAGCCCTTGCCGGCGGGCTGCTTAATCGCTGTCAAGACGTCCATCAGTATAACGGTAGGGAACGCCGATTGATCGGCTGCCGCCCAATGATTCCCCTGGAATGTAACGACTGGGCGCATCATCGAGACTGCGCTGGTGCACTTGTGGTCTGGTTTTCTTTAAGGTATCCCCGGTCTTCTTCGGACGCTTTACAGTCGCTTTGACAGCCGTCGCTCCATCAGTGGTACCAGCGGCAGTGGTGGCCGCGCTGGCGGCGCTGGCAGAGGATTGGGGATTGGCAGCCAGAAATTCGCGATCGACCCTTTGTCCTGCCGGGCCAAAGGTTTCCGACTTGCCGTGATAGGCAACGCTCAAGCTGGCACCGTTTCCGGCTCGCACTTTCAAACCGGCGTCGTCTTGAAAGTCGCGCCGCTCGCCGGCTTCCAGAAAGCCGGTGAACTTGGATTCGCCTGAGGTGACCGACTTAACCTCCACCCACACATGTTGGCTGGCCGAAAGCGATATGCGGCAGTCTTTGTCGTTGGTGTTAACAACCGGCTCGGGGTTCTTGTTTCCGGAGTTGGCCGCCGTCGTTCCTGTGGTGCCGGGTAATGGTTGATTTGATGGTTGAACGGAATTGAAGCGCGAGGCTGATTCGCGCAAAGCGATCAGCGACGGATCGTTTTGGGCGAGATAACGTTGATTCTGCAACATGACGACATAGCCCATGCCGATCAGCACCATAATGATGAGCACGGCCGGCCAGAAGACCGACTTCAATATGCTCGGTCTGGGCGGCTCGAAGGCAGCTTTGCTGACATGGGTCGAAACGATTGGCTGGGGTTGAACGGCAACGTTTCGGCTGCGTTGTGTCAGGTTTGAGAAAATCGATCTGCCGTTGTTGTTCGCTTCTTCGATGCACTGTTTGTATTCATCCGAGAGACTCTGACCGTTCAGTCCAACGCAGTCGGCATAGCGCTTTATGAAACCGGCCACATAAACCGGCTCCGGCAGCTGCTCGTAATCAGCGGCTTCGATGGCTTCAAGATTGCTCGTCGGAATCTTTGTCTTGTCGTATATCTGGCCGAGCGTCAAACCCCTGCCTTCTCGAGCCGCCTTCAATTTTTGACCGATATGCTCCAGGCTGGACACGCCCACAACTCCTATAGATGGCTGCACCACTCGATTTCCTTTCCAGACAGGTAACGCCACTCACCAGGCCCCATCGGCTTCAATTGTAACCTACCAATGGCAACTCTGACCAAACGAATGACCGGATGGCCAAGCTGACTACACATGCGTCTTATCTGGCGGTTTCGCCCTTCTTGAATGGCGATTTGAAAGATTGTCCGGTCGCCTTTGATGATGATGTCGGAAACTCTGGCGGGAAGCGTTTTCCCATCATCAAGCTCCACACCCGATTGGAGCATAGCGATGTTTTTTTCATCAATCTTGCCCAGCGCATGGACGAGATATTTCTTCCATATAGCCTTTGATGGGTGGCTGATCTTGAAGGCTAGGTCGCCGTCGTTGGTGAGAATGAGCAAACCTTCAGAATCTCTGTCGAGCCGCCCGACTGGCTTGAGATGCGCCAGCGATGAGGGCAGGAGATCCATCACCGTTTTCCGTCCCTTCTCGTCCGATCGCGTTGTGACAATGCCTTTGGGTTTGTATAAAACGATGTAAATTTTTTTCTGAGCGAAAACGGACTTGCCGCTTACCACCAGCTTATCGAGCGCGGGATTGACCAGACAATTGAAGTCGCGCACCACTTTGCCGTTTACTTTGACTTTGCCTTCCTCAATCAATTGATCGGCCTGGCGCCGCGAGCAGACGCCGGTTGAAGCGATGGCCCGGTTGAGCCGCATCTTGCCTGCATCATTCATGGCATTTTGCTGTTTCGGTCTGCAAAGATATACTGCACCACAGGTGGTGGCGTAATCGCTCAGCGAACCCCGGCTTAACCCGAGGTGGCCGACTCCACATCATCGACAAGCACTTGCGTGCTCTGCCCGGCCATCTCCTGCAGCTTGCGCTCGACCTGATCTTTGGTCTGCTGCACGCTGTCGGAAGCCTTTTTGATCACTTCGCCGCTCTTGTCTTTGATATCACCAATGGCGGTCTCTGTCTTGTCCTTGATCTCGGCTAGTTTGGCAGTGGTTTTGTTGCCGATTTCGCCGAGTTGATCGCTGGCTTGCTTGTAAAGATCCTCCGATCCGTCGGCAATCTGCCTGCGCAATTCCGAGCCCGACTTGGGCGCGCAGAGGATGCCGAAGGCGAAGCCTAGAAGCCCGCCAATCACCAAACCTTCGAAGAATCTTCCGCCGTTATCAGCCATAATTGCACCTCCTCACGCCGCTCAACTTACCTTCGAGCTGCTTATCCGTTTGTCTGTCGAACGCTCGGACCCCGGGCGCTCAGAGCCTGATGGCTTTCCTTCAATATAAGCCTTGAATGCCGCTGTAATGCCGGCGCCCCAAACTGACGTCTGAGTCTTGGCTTGATCAGCGGCTTTTGTGATACTGCCTGTTACATCCTCAACCCTGGTTCCCACGTCGCTGAGACGTTGCTCGGCAATCGCCTTGATTTCCTGAACGCTGGCGAGCACCAGATTGACTTCATTGAGCGTCGGTCCCAGTTCCTTGTCGAGAGTTCTGATTAAGCCCTCGGTCGCATCCAGAGTGCGCTCCGACTGCCTGATCAAGTTGTTGATCGGTGCCACCATAATGGCAAGCAGAACGACAAAGACGATTAGGAGGACGACTACAACAAAATCGAGTGGAGGTATGCCCACGATGAAGACCTCATGCTAGAGGGAAACCAACTGCGACACAAAGACCCGCTTACTTGTGCTGAAAGGGCAGCACTGTCGGGCCGCCTAATTCAATCTCTTCTCTGCGTTTGGCCGCTGCCAGCTTCCCGGCTGCCACAGCTTGTTTCAAACGCACCGTCTGTTCCTCGATGACCAGCTGGGCATAGTTGAGTGCCGAGGCGTAGAGGTCAAGAGAGTCATCAACTAATTCACCGGCCCGCTCCGGTATGGCTCTGGCCGTTTTCTTGATCGCGCCGCGCACCTCATTGCCCGACTTCGGTGTGGTCAGAAGAGCCAAGGTGGCACCACCCGCGGCTCCAAGCAAGAGACCCAGGAGCCATGATGCAAGGCCCGAGCCCGAGCTTTTTTGTTTGGAATCGTTCGCCATTTAGCTTTCTCCGCAAGACCAGATATTGCTTTAATTTGCTTACTTTACCAAATGCGGTGGCTTTTTAGCCACTATCGCAGGCTATTTGTTGCCCTTTTATGATACTGGCCTGCTGTCCTAAGATACCGGCGCCTTCTCAATCTCGCTCAGCTTCTCGGCCAGGAGGTCGCAAAGATGCTCAGCAATGGCGCGCTTCGGCATGCGCGGCAGATTCTCGCGCGCGCCGTCGGCACCAAGGATGATCACGGCATTGTCATCGCTGCCGAAGCCGATATCAGGAACAGTGATGTCATTGGCAACAATCATGTCCAGGTTCTTGCGTTTCAGTTTCTGGCTGGCATTACTCAAGAGCGCTTCTGATTCTGCAGCGAAACCAATGATGATTTGATCGTTTCGCTTGACCCGCCCGAGCAAATCGAGAATGTCGGGATTCTTGGTCAGCTCCAAAACCAGATCCTCAGACTCGGTCTTCTTAATTTTTTGACTGGAAACGCGCAGTGGACGGAAATCGGCTACGGCTGCCGTCATGATCAGCGCATCACAGCCGTCGAATTCAGCCTCGACCGTTTCCTGCATGTCCTGCGCCGTCTCGACGACATAAACGGGATAAGAGCGATTCACCTCGACGGTGGAGACCAGCATGACATCCGCTCCTCGTCCGGCAGCCGCATCAGCCATGGCAATGCCCATCTTTCCGGAACTGCGATTGCCGATGAAGCGCACCGGATCGATTGGTTCTCTGGTGCCGCCGGCGGTGATTAAAACCCGCTTGCCGGATAATGTGCGGTGCACGAGAAGGCGCGCCGCCACCGACGCCAGAATCGACTCGACCGCCGCCATTTTTCCAGAGCCGACATCACCGCAGGCGACTTCGCCGAATTCCGGCGGAATAATCTCGTAGCGGAAGCGATTCTCGAGAATATCGAGGTTGCGCTGGGTAGCCGGGTGGTTGAGCATGTTCGGATTCATCGCCGGCGCCACCATCACCCTGGCCTGCGATGCCAGAACCATGCTGCTCAGGAGGTCATCGCAAATACCCGAGGCAAGCTTGGCAATAATATCGGCTGTGGCCGGCGCGATCAGAATCAAGTCAGCTTTCTTAGCCAGATCGATGTGCTCGGGCCGCCAATTCTCGGTCTGACCGTATTGCTCGCAGTGAGCCGGATTACGCGTCAGCGTGGAAAGACTCAAAGGCGTTATGAACTCGCGGGCATTGGGCGTTAAAACGGCATGCACGTCAGCACCGTTGCGCCTCAGCATCGATGCCAGATCGCAGGCTTTGTATGCCGCGATGCCCCCACTGACACCAAGAATAATAGTTTTGTTCTCAAGAGGAGCGAAATTCTCTATCTCACTCGCGTGCCTCTTCTCCTTTTTCGATGATCTCGATTGGCCCTTGCTTTTCATTGACTGTTCGCCTCTTGTCTTTGCCAGTCCAGCGCGAATGCTCAAATTCCCTTGTATTATTATGATTCTAGTTTAGTTTCGCTCGGGATTTCAGATGGAAAAGTTTTATGTCACTACTGCCATAGATTATGTTAATGCCACACCGCATATCGGGCACGCCTACGAGAAGATAGCCGCCGACATAGTGGCTCGCTATCACCGCATGCATGGTAAGGATGTGTTCTTCATGACCGGTGTGGACGAGCACGGCTCCAAGGTCGAGAAGTCGGCTCATGATGCAGGAAAAACGCCCAGGCAATTTTGCGACGAGATGTCGGCGAAGTTCAAACTGGCATGGCAGAAATTGAACATCTCATACGATCACTTCATCCGCACCACCGATGACTATCATGAAAAAGCCGTCCAGGCGCTGTTTTCCAAGCTTCTGGAAAACGGTGATATCTATAAAGGAACCTACAGCGGTCTCTATTGCGAGGGCTGCGAAGACTTTGTTCGCGAGCGTGATTTGGATGAAAACGGCAATTGCCACAATCATCTAAAACCACCCAAGAAAGTCGAGGAAGACAATTACTTCTTCCGGCTCACCAAGTACAAAGAAAAGATCAAGAGCTGGCTGGCGAAGTGTCCGGGAGCGGTCAGACCGGAAGGCCGCAAGCGTGAGATTTTGCGGCAGCTCGATGATCCCGATCTGACCGATTTCAGCGTAACCCGCTCCCGCAGCTCGCTAACATGGGGTGTGCCGGTACCGGGTGCAGAGGATCAAGTAATTTACGTGTGGATAGATGCGCTTTCCAATTACATCACCGGCATAGGCTATCCCCATGATCCCGAGAAGTTCAAACGCTACTGGCCGGCCGATCTTCATCTGATCGGCAAAGACATAAACAAATTCCACTCGATCTATTGGCCGAGCATGCTGATGGCAGCGGGAATCGAGGTGCCCAGGCAAGTCTTTGCCCATGGCTTCATCACGGTCAACGGGCAGAAAATCAGCAAGTCGCTGGGCAATGTAATCGATCCCGTCGCGCTCGTCGACCAGTACGGAGCGGACGCCGTGCGCTTCTACCTTTTCGCGAGCACGCCATTTGATAACGACGGCGACTTCTCGGAAAATGTTTTCATCGACAAGGTGAATGCCGAATTGGCGAACAACGTCGGCAATCTCCTGAACAGGAACATGACTCTACTCGATAAGTACTGCAACGGTATAGTTCCGAATTGCAATCCCGAGCATACGCTGCGCAGCCAGGCTAACGCGATCCACGTCGAGGTGAACAAGCACATGGAAGAGCTCGAGTTCGCCAAAGCGCTCGATGCCATCCTCGCCCTTTCAGACGAAGCCAACAAGTATTTCCATGATGAGCAACCATGGACGTTGCTCAAAGAGGGCAAGCAGAAGGAGGGTGAAGAAGTTCTCTACACCTGCCTGGAAGTCCTGCGTCGCGTGGCTATGAACATCTATCCGTTCACACCGAAGTTAGCCGCCGACATCTGGTATCAACTCGGCTACGACGATGATATAGCCGTGATCGGCGATCGCAAGGACGATGACTTCCTCGACAAAATTCAGCCGGGGCTGAAGGTCAGGAACACCGGGCCGGTGTTCAAGCGCATAGAGGCGGCGGAGGGCTGCGCCAAGAAATAGCCGGCATCATGGATTTCAAACCGGTGCTTTGGCGGCCTGTGAGATCGGTGGAACGGTGACCGAGCCGGTCTGACCGCGAGAGCACAAACGACTCAGTTCGCTCGCAATACCGCCCATGGTGCGCCAGTTGAGAGGAAACTCGAGATAAACATGAGCGACGCTGAGGAAGAACAGGGCTTTCAAGCCGATCTTGTAGTCGATTGCATATAGCACCAGCGATCCGGCATAGACGAGAACGATGAGCACGAAAGTTTTGCGACTAACCTCGTGCCATTTGATTACTTTGGTCTTGGAGAGCCAATTGAGATAATGATATGTATAGGCAAAGGCGATGAAACGCATCGCTGTCAGATCATTTCCGTTTTTCTGGAAATAAGAGCAGAGATCTGCAAAGCTGTGTTGCATGGCGCCAAAGCCGGTTTTAGCTGTCTGAAGAAAATCACTGGAGGCTATGTGCATCAGAGGAGGGCAGCCCATGTTCAAAAGAAGGGCGGCGGCCAACAATGTAAATGTGGCAATGGAAACAAAGCCGGAAAGCCGCTTCTCTTTCAAGCAGCCGAATAGAACGAACAACCATGTGAAGACGAAGACATGAATCAAGGTAGTCAAAAACATGGCGAAAATCAATTGCGATGTATCCCCGGTTGTGGCAGGAACCGCACACGAAGCCAGAAATATGAGAGTCAGCAAGCGCAATGTCCTGGACTTCGTCACGACAAGGCATAGCGCAAAGCCGAGGGCGATAAACGAGCAGCCGGCGAAAAATTTGCTGCCGATGAGCACAGCAACGAAAGCTGCAATCGCTAATCCCCACAACCACCATGCTTGCCGGCGGTCATCGGCGAAGTAGGAGCGTTTGTGCAACCAGGCAATCTCGGTCAGATAGTGCAACGGTCCCAGCACCGCATATGATACCACCATCAGCTCAATCGGACACCAGCAGGCGAACATGTACGAGAGCAACATCAGCCCGACATTTAGATAATTGAGCCTATCTCCGGTCACGCGCTCTCCTCGGGGTCCGCACATGCAATTCCTTCTGGTGAGCATTTAGCCCGAGGAAGCTGCCGCACGATTTTTCTGGTAAGGGGATTGAAGGAATAAGAACGGAGGTGCCATTGGCTTGTCTAATATCTCATCATTAAAAATAGATGTCAAGATGGCGTCCCGCAACTCAAAGAATGCATTTGCCTTATCGTCAAATGACGATAGAATTCAAGCGTTTTTCCAGTCATATGACGATGAAACTCGATCAAGCTGTCAGTCGCGATCGCGATACAGTGCACGTAGAAGGGGCGCGGCGTGCGCCCCTTCTACTGTCGGTGGGAAGAAAACCCATTTAGCCGGAAGTAAACCGTCATCGGTTTAGCAGCAGGTCCGACCCTCCCTGCAGGCTCTTATGGTCCGGCTCTTATGCTGATATGACGAATAGATCAAATCACTTGGCAGCAGTCACGATTCTGAAAAGCTTTATGCTTAGACCGTTTCGAGGTATTGCTGCGGAATTAAGTGTTGTGACGATTAAGTCAAATGAACATAAGGGATGCAAAATAGGGGTCGCGTTGACTGGATTGATTGTCTCCAGAAGTAAACCGTCATCGGTTTAGTTCCGAAAGTAAACCGTCATCGGTTTACCTCTGGAAACGAAGCAGTCTAGGCGCAACTCGAGCTCGAGCAGCTGGCGCCGTGCTCCTTGGCATGCTTGCCTTCGACGGGAAGGTCGGCTGCGGCCCAATCGCTGAATCCGCCAACCAGCTCCTTGACTCGATAGCCCTTTTTAGCCAATAACAACGCTGCTTTGGCAGCCAGATGGCAAGTGATGTTGTAGCAATACACTACTGTTACTTTGTTCTTGTCAAGCTTTGCCTGGCTATTCTCAAGCTCTTCATAGGATAGGTTAATCGCTCCGGGCACATGACCCTTGGCAAAAAGCTCAGGGGTGCGCAAATCAACAACCGTCAACGGCTCGTTCCCTTGAATCGCGTATTTCAAGCCAATCGGACCGATCTCGAAAGCCAGCTTCCTTTCAAAAAACGCCACCGCTTCTGCTGTTTCTTTAG
>JAJPJO010000373.1 GCA_021324135.1 Pseudomonadota bacterium | reverse complement strand
GAGGCGTGGTTTTTTATAAAGCCACGTCTCTTATTTTTTTATTTGTGCTCTCAATCTCCGCACCATATGTGGTGGCAGGCAGCGCATCATTGCTGGCCTTTCGAGCGATCATCACACCGAACCCCTTAGGGTGTGACATATATTTCTATGTCAAATTCTCATCTAGCGAAGCTGACTTAGCGTCTGTAAAGCCTTTATTCATCAAGGTCTTCACGGTTGCGCCTTTTCGTCAATTTGAGATTTTACAAATAAGATATGTCACGCCCTAAGAGACTCTTTGGCAGAGTCAAAGCGCGAGGACTCGCAAAAAATTCAAATGCGGAGGTCCTCGCAAGAATGCGAGTCTTCACAAGAATGCGTTCAATTCGTTCGATACAACGATTAGTCACTTCACTCCAAGTTTTTGGCGAATTTCTTTGATCCTTGGTTCACGCACTTGTTCGAAATAGATTTGGCGAAATGAATTTTCTTCGTGCTTGTAAATTTTGAATTCTACAAAGTACGCAATGCCGCCTTGTTCGGTAAGACTCAGCGCATAAGGCTCCGATACGGATGCGAGAAGCAAACGGCGATGAGGTTCATTTCCGGTACAACCCGCGGAGAATGCTCCACCGATGTCCGAGACACCTTCGAGATTCATCGTCGGCCACCACAATTTTGGGATATCCTTCTTGCTGCTGACCGGTTTGAATTTGCCGGAGGCGAGCAAATGATTCGCGCCTTCCTTAGTCAAGTCCTTGGATGCTTGTGATTCGGAAGCTGTGCTGAAGAAGAGCAACAAAAGAATGCAGAGATTGATGGTTAAACGCTGAATCATGCTACTCCTTGCTCGACATGGAACTGCAAACCAGAAAAATTGCCGATGAACCCCGATCATACTGCTTCCTGATTATAATTGCCTGAATATGCGTTTCACGAGAAAGAATGCCTTCTGTTGCATTGAACTAATGGGTACGCTCGAACAATGGATACGCTCGAACAATGTTTTATGCCGAGGTGGTTTTACATATGAAGTATCAGTCGAAATACAATTTACTCGTGGCGGCCTTCTTGCTGCCTCTTGCACTAAGTGCGCCGACGAATGCACAACCCGACATTCAACTGGTGCAGTTTTCGCCGGGAAACCGCTTTGTGACTGTTTCCAGCACTGGAGTTGTTCGCACGAATCCGGATGAGGCAGTCATTACACTCGGCACGCAGAGTTGGAACAAGGATTTGCACAGCGCGTATGTAGAAAATGACGCAACGATCAAACAAATCCTCAAGCTGCCGAGCAAATATAAGATAGAGCAGAAAGATGTTCAAACCAGCAGCATCAGTGTTTATCCAACCTATCCAAGTAGCTCGGGCTCTTCCGATTACGCTCGTAAGCCGAATGGTTACCGGGTTGGCAACAAAGTCACGGTGGTGGTGAAGGATCTAAAAGTTGTGCCTGCCTTGCTTGCTGATGCAATTGACTCTGGTGCAAACGGAATTGATGGCGTAGATTTTCAGGTTGAAAATCCGCGCAAATATAAAGACGAGGCCAGGAAACTGGCATTGATTGCGGCTCGAGAAAAAGCAGACGCGATGGCCTCCGAGATGCACTCAAGAGTTGGAAAAGTTCTCTCGATAAAAGAGACAGGTTCTAGAATCACCGGACTATTAGATCGCGGATACTACTCCGGACAAAACGCAGTGTATCAATCAGTTTCCGGCCCGGAAGAAGAAGATGGTGCAGGGCTTGCAGCCGGTCAACTGAAGATCAACTCGACGGTTTCAGTTACCTTTGAGCTCACCGATTAGTGACGACTAAGGACCCGATTTAGAGAGTGCCACACATACGCGATTTGGTGTAGGCGCGTATGCGTATTGATAGCAGCGAGGAAAGCTGGGTATAGTGATTACCAAGCCGAACGAAACATCCAGTGCGACGCAGGGTATGATGCGTTGCACTGGGCTATGTCTTTGCGATGCGCTGGGTTATGCATCTGGATGCGTTGTACTGGGCTATGCCTCTGCAATCATATTGAACTCAGGGATTTCGATCGAGTTTTGATCGTATCGGTGGTCGGCATGAGCGGATGATTGTCTCCGAAGCAAGCCTTTAGTATTGCTGCTGCTCGTTGCCTCTGTTGAGCTGCATCTCGTGATTTACCGAGATGGTCGTTCAAATTTGCAAATGCCAGCTGGGCCTCTGCAATTTCCAGATGGTTGGGCAAAAGCCATTTTTCTCGCAATGCCAGACATTCGCGCAAAGATTTTTCCGCGATAGAGTATTGCCCGCTGCGCATTTTAGTTTCGGCTCGATAGAAAAGGAGAGTGGCCTTAGCAAGTTCCATAGCGGGTTTTTCAGAGCCATCTACGATTTTCAATCCATCATCGATCAAATTCTCAGCTTTGCGGTATTCGGATTGCATCGTGTAAGTCGATGCGAGATTTGCCATGAGAATGGCAATGCGCTCCGGATACACTTGCTTGAACTCTTTGCGAACCGCAATAGCTCGTTCGAGATCAGCTTTGGCAGCGTCGAGCGAACCCAATATGTTCTCGATACGTCCCTTGAGCGCAAGGGCGTTTGCTAAAGCTGTTTTTGTGCTGGCGTTGGCTGTCGACGGATCTTTGATCAAATCTTCCGCCATTCTCAATGCATCCTGGGCATGCACCATCGCTTCATCGTACAAGCCCATATCAAACAGAATGCAACCAAGAGATTCAGTGCAGACCGATTCTAAAGCAGCATGGTGTTTCTGGTCGAGCTGGCGAGCAATCTTCGGCAGTTGCTCCTCATGTTCAAGTGCTCTTGCAACAAGCGCCTTCCGCTCTGCCATCGCATTTAGTGCCTGCTGGGAGAGCGATAGGGCTTTCATATATTGCAATTGCTCTTGGGCAACTTCCGCTTGCAGTCCGCGCGCAAGCACCGTTTCGTAGCTGGCAGGGAATGGTGAGTAGATTGCTGCATTGATATTGGCCACCAGCTCGGCAAGCTCCAGCTTTCTGAGACGCATCAGGATGGCGACCAGAGGCGGCAGTGATGAGATAAGGGTTATGACGAGCATACCACCGAAGAGGAGCACTAGAATGCCGAGGACATTGGATGGAATCCCGGCGAAGTGCACATTGTCAGTAAAGTGTGCGACTGCGAACACGATCGCCATGATTGTAAGCATGAATATGAGCGTCTTAGCCGTGGCCGTTTTGGAAACATCTTCCACCCTGTCCATGCTCGATGATCCTTTTTGCTGCTTCAAACCTGGCATCGATCTCAGTCGTTTGTTCTCCTCAGGCATTTTCCAGCCTGGACGCACATCCTTCGATTTTCGCTTCTTCAGGAGGTCTGCGATAGACAGCCCCAGCATCAATACAGATCCTGCATATTCCAAAAGAATGATTTTGAGGTTGAAGCCGGTCTCAAGGCAGGAGATCTCGGGTTGATTCGGATTGTAGTAAACGATTAGTTCCTTGCCGTTCTTGAGAGTTTCGACGACATTACGCTGATCGCGGTATGCCAGTCCGCCGAATTGCACTCGGTCAGCTGTGTAGGTGTGCCCGTTCACCGTATAGCGGTATTGAATGCTTGCCTGGTCCTCTGTGCCATTCTTTGACTTGACCTGCCGGACTTCAGCGGTCGTCAACGTGCCGTTTGTTCTCGGCCAATTCTTGCTCGCCATTCCATTTGTGGTATCGCCTGTCGCCACGTAAGCGAAAAAGAGGCATAGGGCGAGACGAAGAATTTGCGCGAGCAGCCACGAACAGCTTGATAGTAACTTCATGCTGCACCTCCATTCTATTTTCATACAGGGGAAACGCCGGGGGCTTGGAAGGCGAGGCTCAGCACAGGGGTTGGGCTCAGAATTCAGACAACTCTCTCGCTTTCAGGTTGTTCTGATTCTACCCCCGCTCTTGACAACATTTAGAATTCGTAACAGAGCTTTCATTTTTGCCGGGGAGCTGCCTGGCTTACCCTTGAGGCCGGGAGATCTTTATCGAGCAGATCACCGATGATCCAATCGAACATCTCCTTTTTGCCCTCTTCCGGATGCAACTGATCTTGCGCCAGCTTTGAGGTAAGCGCCGGCTTCACGCCGTCTACGAAAGTCAGGTGATCGACATTGCGAAATGCACGAGCCTTGCCGACGTCAATTTCGTTTTTCAAAGACTCGAGCGCCTCTTCATTTACAGGGTAATGAGTCTTGCATACGGAGCTTGGCAGAAAGAGCGCGCTGGCTACAGGTGTGACTCCGTCGTTCAGGCAAAACGGATGGACATCACTGGGAACTTTGCCTCCGCATATGGTGCGGGCCATTTCCCAGTTCGTGGCCCGGAAAACGCCATGCTCCTGGCCTGAGATGAGTTTGATGATGTCGTTCGCCAGCATGTATGGAGAGGCCAGACGGCTCAACAATCGATCTGCCAAACCATGCTTGCGTGTGTACTGATTGTCCAGATATCCGGCGTAGACGACGAATTTATGCTTGTCCTGCAGGAATTCGTTGTTGAGCTCCAGGAGCTTCGGATTGGCGGCCCGCTCGAGACTGAGATTACCACGCGGACCTAGCGGCACTCTTGATTGAAACGGTCCTGCCGCTGGAATGAACCCGGCACTGTTGTCCGGGCGCAGGTCGGCGACCAGGTATGGATTGCGCGATATATACATCCGATAGCTCAAAGAGTGATAGTAACGTGAGAGCAGGAACGACGGGTTCTTGTACATGCTGTATTGGAACCAATCAGGTGAGAACAAAGGTGACCCGTTAAACGGCGTTCCCAGGGCCAGGACAAGACGCACGCTTTTGTTTACCTCCGAGTCGCGCATGGCTTGCTCGACAAGGTTGCCGCCAAAACTCAATGCCATAACCGTGAGTGGACGATGGTCGCACATTGAATAGAGGCGCATCATCTGCTGTTGGAGCTCGGGCGCAATCGTGGCCAGCGGGCGTTCGCTTCCGTAGCGGACGGCATACAATTTATAGGTACGGTTCACCTTATCATTGGCCAGAAGCTGTTCGATAAGCTTGGAGAAGTGACCCTGCAAACTCTGCTCTCCGTGCAGCCCGTGCACGAGGAGGAGGGGCATGCGATTGCCGAGGGCAGACTCATCCAATTGGTAGAGCCTCATGGAAGCCCTGCCGTCCTTCAGCTTGTCGACCGGAAATAGCGGTAGTTGATTAGCCGAGTGGACCTGTGAATCGCTCTTCGTCACCGACGCGCTCAATGGTTCGCTGACGCTCGAATCACCTGCATCTGGCAGTGCCCATGCGGCAATTGGATATGCCATCAGCACCAGGGCTGATATTATTGGTATCAAACGCTTGAGGAAGTCGTTTAGCATATAAAGCTGGACGAAGACGATCCCTAGATGTTGCCGGGGAGGCGAAATTGGCTCGGGGTAACCATTCGGACTTTTGCTTGATAGAAAGTCCCGCGCTATGCCTTCTCTATAGCGCATTTTTGAAAATTGAGGATATGCTATTTCCAGCCTACTCCTTTTTCCCGCCAGACACCAGCCCCTTCTTGCGGATTGCAAACAAGTCGCAGACCAGGATAAGTTGAATTGGTTCTCCAATAATCTGAATCGCGCCGGGCGAGGAAAAGTTTGTATAATACCCCTGTCCATGCGCATCTACATTTAGTGTTGCCGATCCGGAAAGCACGCACATGAACGCGATCCCCAAGCCTTCCTCAGACAATCACGCCTCTCCTCTCAGGGAATCTTTGTCGTCTCCATTTAAAGCCCTGGCGCTTATTCTTCTTTATCTCCTCTTCTTCGCAAACCCTGCAGCGGCGCAAGAGTTTACGGATATAGCCGGCTATTGGGGCGAACCTTATATAAAGGCGCTCGTCGAGCACGGCATAGTGGCCGGATTCCCCGATGGGAGTTTCAAGCCAAACGAGCAGGTGACCAGAGCGCAGTTTGCGGCCATGGTGACTCGCGCCTTTGAGCTGGAGGAAGAAGGCAGCCAGAGCGCCGCTTCGTTCAGCGATGTCTCCAATAAATATTGGGGAAGCAAAGCAATTGCTGCGGTGAGCTCGGCTGGACTGGTAAGTGGCTTTCCCGATGGGACGTTCCACCCTGAGGAAAGGATCACCCGCGCGCAGGCCCTGGTTATCCTTGCAAAGACCTTGCCTCAGGCTGAAATAATCAAAGCAGAGCGAATCGGCAAGGAGGCGTTGGCTCGCTATACCGATGCGGACGCGGTGCCACCATGGGCGGTGAAGGCCGTTGAAGATGCGGCCGCTAATGTGATCATTGTCAGCTATCCGGATGCTGCTGCTATTCAACCCAATACACTGGCCACGAGAGGAGACCTGGCCGCCATGACCTACCAGGCTCTGGCAGCGCGTGGTGTATTGCCGAGATTGACAATCGGCATTTTGCTGCCACTGGCACGACCGAGCCAGCAAGTGAAAATTCAAGCACCGAAAATCAGCGCTCTCAATTTGCTATCTCCACAAGCGTTGAAAGCAGGCGAACACCTGCGTATCTCTTTGAGCGGAACGCCGCATTGTCATGCTTATTTCAAGGTTTCAAAACTAGGAGAAACCATTGAGATGAACGAACCGACGCCGGGCATTTACGAAGGCTCCTTGCTTATCGAGCCGGGGCAACATGTCGAGAACGCCAATATTCATGCGACTTTGATGTCTTCGGATGGCGAGCATGCCGAGAGGGTGAGCGACTTCACTATATCAATTGAAGGATCAGGACCGGTGATCACGAATGTATCTCCTGCTCCGGATAGCTTGATCGCCAATCGCGCTCCGCTGATAAAAGCGGTGTTTAAAG
Source organism: Pseudomonadota bacterium (assembly GCA_021324135.1). Lineage (GTDB taxonomy): Bacteria > Cyanobacteriota > Vampirovibrionia > Obscuribacterales > Obscuribacteraceae > JAJPJO01. The sequence continues at coordinate 14,068 of JAJPJO010000373.1, read as the reverse complement.
AACCGGGGGGCCTGAATGCTCAATCAATCAGACTTATCGTGGACGGCAAGGATGTGACGACGATGAGCAACGTCGGCCCCAACTCGATCGTTTTCAAACCTCCTCTGCCGTTCTCAGGACAGAAAGTAAATGCGGTCGTGACGGTTGCCGACACCGCCGGTAATACCACACGGCAGGGTTGGACCTTTTTTCTGCAGCCTCCTGCTCGGCCGTATCCGATGTACTGGTATCGACCGACGCCGCGCGGATACTATTATCGACCTATGACTCCCAGTCAAGAAATCCGGCAAGGTCTGCAGCGCGAGATCAACAGCATCATCAAGTAGATGCATTGAGGAACAATGATTCGAGCTGATCTTACTGCTGGAAGGAGTGGCGGTCGCGCGTCTTGAACATGTCCGGAGGCCCGCTCGCCATTCCGGGCTCGCCCGTGTCGCTCCAGATGATGGCATGCAATCCGGGAACTTTTTTCTCGAGCACCTTTTCCATGGCGTCAACCATTTCAATGGTTTGTTGTTTGTACCTGGCCGGATCTCGATCGAAGTTGGCGCGAGCCGCTAACATCATTCCAGAGACGGCGCCTTGCAAATTCATCCAATCGGGTCCTTGCAGATCGATTGCTGCAACTGTCGATTGCCGCTCCAGCGTTTTTATAAACGCATCACCGAGCGCGGTTCCTACCGCCTCTGGTGTTGTCGATTTGAGGGAAAGTTTCGTCCCAAGCTTGGCAAGATCCAGGAATGTCTCTCGATCGAAGTTGTAGACATTCATCATTCGATCTTGGAATTTGGTAAAACGTCCTTCGTCGGGATGAACCGCATCGTTATAGGCTTTGCCGATTCTCCCGAAACCATCTACGAATTCTTGCAGTCGCTCCTGATGCGTCGAGGGGTAAAACGCCCCGCTGCCTCGCGCTGCAACTTTTCCCTGTACATCCCCGAGGTCTGCCTCAGCCAGAGTGAATACAATTTTGGCAGCAGCCGTTCCTGTTTTTTCGTCGGACTGCGCTACTTTCACATGGTCTGTTTCTGTATTTCCCATGAATACACACTCCCTGATTTCGGATGGCGTACCAGTGATCTTATTCCCAGTTCTCAAGAGAGTAAGCAGGAAATGAAAAAGTGCTCTATGCTGCACCAGATGAGGCTTCTGGATCGACAATCGCCACTTCATTGATTCTGCTTGACAATTGTGCGGATTCGGTTAGTATAAGAGATTGCACTTACTCACTCGCTTACAACTAAAAGGGAAAGGGATTGCGCAGGCTATTGCCGGCTCCGGCGTCTACGTGATGTCCGTGTGCAGCAGCTAGCCCGCACAGCGCTCGCCGCGATCGATTCGTCTGCCACCACAGGTGATACCGATTCACGCATGGCAATTTCTATTGCTCTGTGTTGATCAAACGGTAGCGCTGGATCGGTATTGTTTTCTAATTGCTGACATAACTGCTGACGAGCAAGAAAATATATGGGAAAGTTTGAAGTTCATGACGGCTCGAACCGTCCGGATTCGGCTGCCGATCGCAGCCTGCACGGCTCACTCTCACGGCAGGATTGGCAACAGTTCTGTGACAATCAAAAAAACAATCGAGGCGGATCGAGCTCTTCATCGAGCTCTAATGATGGCTTCTTGACCTTCGATAACAGTTGCTACGGCAATCACGGAAATAACCCGCTTAGCAAAGATGCCGGAGCGCTGAGGCAAGATGTCGAAGGTTTGAAGGGGCTCGGCAAGGGCAGTCAGGCATACGACAAGGCGCTCGCCAAGCTGAATACTGACGAGATGCAATTGCGCAAAGACGTTTTTTCATTCAAAGATGGTTCGACTGATTATCAATCGTTTGCCAAAACAATGGAAAGCTATCACAAGGAGCTGAAGTCGATTGCCAACGATCTCTGGGGAATGGGATTGAAGCAGCAAGCCAGTGACACTACTGCTTACTATCCTTTGAGCCATTACAAACACGAGTTCGACGAGCGCGGCAAACATCCCGGGCATCAACCGCCGGGCGAAGGCACGCCTCCGCCGCCGGAGGGCAATCCGCCTCCTCCAATCGGCAATCCGGGACAACCCGGCAATCCCGGCGACAATCCCCCTCCTGGTATTCCAGGTGGAACGCTCAACAATCTCGATGGAGTGCAGGGATGGACGAAAAATCTCAACGATGGTGAGATCGGCGGCAGTGGAAATGTTCAGGGCATCGACTTGACTCCTGGACCGGGAGGCACACTCGACTATCATTCGCGCATGGGGGCCTACGGCGATACGCTGATTTCCAAGCCGGTGCAATTCAATGCCGGTGACAACACGTTTCAAATGAACATGGATTTCAACCGATCCTCAGCCACTGCCGGCAATACGCAATGCCTCGAGCAAGATATGGTTATCACCAATGGTAGTGGCATGCAGGCTGTAGCTGGAAGCCAGTTCGACTTGTCGCAAAAGGCCCCGCCTGGAATGTGCTGGTTCCAGACCTGGGACACAAAAACGTCGCACTGGATGAATGCAGCGCTAGTGCCCGTCCCGACTCCCGATCAGATGCACAATATGTCTATGACGGTGAAATTGAATGGCGACAACACCTATACATACACGAATTTGAATCTCGACGGTAAGACGTATGCGCTGCAAAACAATACCTTTGAGATGAAGCAATCAAATTGGAAGCGCAATGAGGTTATCTTCCAGCTGCAAGAGGATGCTAACGGTAAGGGCGGTCCGGTTGACGTGCAGTATAAGAACTTGCAAGTGCAAACCGGATACCGGCCGTAAGCTGATTGAACTATACAGACACTGCTGCGGCGCTGATTCATATCTTGCAAGGAACAGTCTTGGCTCCCTGGGTTCCAGTTTGACGTTTCAACTGGCTGAGGCCATGGAACGTATAAACTGAGGATAAATGAGGGCGCATAAACGATGACAATTTCGCAAAATCCTAATCCGGCAGTGCAGAATGCCACCAAGTTTCGCCTGGTGACGCGCAGTGACTTCGATGGGCTTGTGTGTGCCGTCATGCTCAAGCATTTGAATATGATTGATGACATTTTGTTCGTTCATCCAAAAGACATGCAGGACGGAAAGATTGCCATCACGGATCGCGACATTACCACTAACTTGCCCTATGTCGACGGCGTGCATCTGGCTTTCGACCACCATCTCAGCGAGACCATAAGAAATAAAGAGAAAAAGACGAACCACATCATTGACCCCAATGCTATGTCTGCTGCTCGAGTGGTCTGGGATCATTTCGGCGGCTTGAAGGCTTTTCCCGAGCGTTGGGTCGGCATGATGGATGCTGTCGATAAAGCGGATGCAGCCCAGTTTAGCGAAGACGAGATTTTGAATCCCAAGGAGTGGGTGTTGCTCAACTATCTGATGGATCCGCGCACCGGACTGGGCCGATTCAGGAATTTCAGAATATCGAACTACAATTTGATGATGGATCTGATCGACTACTGCAAAGATCACGACATCGACGATATTATGAAAATTCCCGATGTTCAGGAGCGCGTCGAGCTCTACAATGAGCAGGCGGAGCTCTTTAAGCAGCAGGTCGGACGGTGCACGACAATTCACAAGAATCTCGTCGTGCTCAACTTAAAGGGTGAGGAAACGATTTATGCCGGCAATAGATTCATGATCTATGCGATGTATCCGGCAACCAACATCTCGATTCACGTTTTGTGGGGCTTGAAGCAGCAGAACACCGTCTTTGCCATCGGCAAATCAATCGTCAATCGCTCGTCCAAAACGAACATCGGCGAGCTCTGCTTGAAATATGGCGGCGGCGGACATGAAAAGGCGGGCACTTGCCAGATTGCTAATGAAAAGGCGGATGAAGTCCTGCAGGAGCTCATTGAGCAGATTACTGCTGATGGCTGAGCCCTGGTGTGGAGAATAAGCCGAAGCGACGAACTAATTCCTGTCGTCGGGTTGTCAGCTGTTGCTCTAGAAAGCTGATGGCAGGAAAACGCGCGGCTTGCTAAAATCTGCAAATCGCATTTTGCCTTCGCCGAATGCCGGCCCGATTGTGGGCGGAGGGCAATTGCGCAGGTGATAACCGGCGCCATATGGGTGCGAGGAATATCATGAGGGATGCGGGCAATGCCAACAACGTTTCAGTCAAAAGTCGCAGAGGGCAGTAAAGTGAGCAGCAAGTTCGTTTATGTCGTCGCCAGCATAGCTGCTTTGTCGGGATTGCTCTTCGGATATGACACTGGTGTCATATCTGGTGCACTCGATTTTATGCGCAATCAATTTCACCTCAGCCCTGAGGGCGAAGGTATGGTGGTGAGCGGCGTTCTTTTCGGGGCCACATTTAGCTCGATGGTGAGCGGCAGGCTGACGGATCGGTTCGGCCGGAAAAAAGTCATTTTTGCCACGGCCGTGTTGTTCGGCATCGGTTCGCTGGTGACGGCATGCGCTCCATCAGTTGAACTGCTGGTTGCCGGAAGAGTGGTTCTCGGCCTGGCGATCGGCGTAGCCTCTTTCGCAGCACCGCTCTACATCAGTGAAATGTCGCCACCGGCCAATCGCGGCGCGCTCGTCGCGCTCAACCAGCTGGCAATTACCATGGGTATCCTTTTGTCCTATCTTGTCGACTACATGTTCACCGAATCGGGCAACTGGCATATGATGGTGGCACTAGGGGCGGTGCCGGCAGCGTTGCTTGGCGTCGGTATAGTCTTTCTTCCTGAAAGTCCACGCTGGCTTATTTTGAACGATAAGGAAAGCTTGGCGCAGAGCGTTTTGAAACGCATCCGCGATTCGCAAGACGTCGGTGCGGAGCTCGATGAGATCAAGGCGGCGCTGAGCGAGGAGAAAGGAGACTGGCGCGAATTTTTTGCACCGCATCTGCGAACGGCACTGGTCGTCGGCATCGGACTTGGTATGTTCCAACAGTTCACGGGCATTAATACGGTGATCTACTATGCTCCCAAGATCTACGAAGCCGCTGGCATGACATCAAGCTCCGTGAAAATTCTTGCCACTGCCGGGGTGGGCGCGGTCAACGTTTTTATGACCATCGTTTCGCTCTTCCTGATCGACAGGCTCGGAAGGCGACCGCTGTTAATCATCGGCAATATAGGCATGGGCGTTTCCCTGGCTGCCTTAGCCGGCAGTTTTCTTTTGCATGCCGGCTCCGAGCAGTTGAAAATCGTCGGCATCGCCAGCACCTTCATATATGTGGCTTTCTTCGCCATCAGTCTCGGCCCGGTATTCTGGATCATGATTGCTGAAATATATCCGCTGCGTATTCGCGGTTTCGCCATGAGCTTCGCCACGGCTCTGAGTTGGCTCAGCAATATGATTGTCAGCTTCAGTTTCCCGGTTCTTCTCGATCGCTTTGGCGCCGGAGCAACCTTTGCCATCTACACGCTGATCACGTTGGCATCGCTTGTCTTCTGCTGGAGGATCGTTCCGGAAACCAAAGGGCTCTCTCTGGAGCAAATTGAAAGACAAGAGCGGAGCGGTGCCCTTCATTAACCGCACCATCTGCGGTGCAAAATATCATCGATTTCGAACTGATTGAGAGCAACGATAGAAAAGACAAAGCGGCAGATATTTTTCACATTATCCGCCGAACTAATGTCCTGGTTTGCAATAGTAAGTTGACGAGGAAGTAGTTTACTTCTCTTCAGCTTTGTCAGCTGGACCGCCGCCAGCGCCTTTGCTCGCTTCTTTCAGCTCTCGAACACGCTTGAGCTGCTTGGCTAGCTTGATAATGATGACCGGCATGATAATCACGCCCGCAATTGCTATCATCATCCCAACGGTTCCGATGTCCATGTCCATAACGCGTTCCTCACGTAGCCTTATCTAGAGTTAAGTGCCCTGTACTAAGTTAACTGTGCCTGGTACTACTAATCATAGTCCCTTTATTTGAACTGAACAATTGTCATTTGGGACTTTACATCCAGGCACCATCTTTAGTGTCTCCATTAATGGACTGCCCATTTAATCCGGAGATCTAAACTTAAAAATAGCATTCCACTGTCAAGGTAACTTGTCAATTGCTATGCACATAAATTAGGTACGATAGATTGAGTTGCCGTATCACAACAAATGAGGGCTGACTCGCGAAGCAGAGCCTAAAGAAACGCAAAACGCTAAAACTCAGCCATGGGCTTTGCAAGAGGAGCTAAATCGAATGCGACACGTCCGCCAGGTCGTCATAAATGTTAAGAATTGGGTCTGCGCGGGCGGGTTTCTCAATTCCCTCAGGCACAGACCGGGCAGATTTAATCTTATTTTGGCGGCGCTGATTGCCATTTCTGCCTGTGGACAAACATCAGCTCGGGCTGTTACGCAAAACACCTATTCAATATATGACGGTGAAGTCCCGGAAGTTTATTCTCGGCAATTTTTTTCCTACTTCCATTTTCGTCCGTACGGATACCGAGTCACCAGGGATGGTTTCATTGAGATCAGCTATAAGCTGCCGCACTCAAACCACTTTCGATCGTTTATAAATCTCTACGTCAAATTGAACGAATCAGGTCACATCAAGCAAAGCACGCTGGTCATGCAGCGCCGATTTGTCGATGATAAAGTGCGCGGCGCTTTTGCTCGCGATTATGCAAAGAGTTTCGTGCAAGCCGCAGTGCCGGAACAAGATCTTGATGCTGTGCGCCCTTTGTACAACGAGATCTTTTTCCGCCAGGAGATCAAAAAAATTCCCAATGTAAAAATACGCTCCGACTCGAAGGGCGGCCCAGCTGAAGCGACTGCCGTTTTCAAGCTCGGGGCCGGGAAACTCAAGGCAGGCGATATCATCATTTTTGGACCGGGCGGCGAATTGCCCAAGTTGCCGAGCAAGCCGTCGGCTCTCTATCGCTGTTTTGCCGGCGAGCGCAAATCGGGTCAGTTGAAATTGTCCTTTATGGTGCTCAAGTTCTCGAATGAAAAGGTCGAAGGCGAGCAGAGTCTCGTCATATCAGTCGTACCTGTTGATGATGACGATTCGGGCAAAAAACTTGATATTGATTTCTCCAGGCTGCCGCTGCGCATCCCGGTCAATCTCTAGTGATGCGCAAACGTGCATCAAGGACGGGAATTGCCTGTGGGCAAAGCCGAGCAGATCGTTTTGGTTTATTCCTCGGCCGGTTGATCGCCTTCTTCGCCGCCGGCAGATTCGTTGATCAATCCATCGTTTTCCCAGATGTTGGGCGAGATCTCTTCAATCTTGGCGATTAGCCATTTGCGATTATCCTTCTTGAGCAAAACGATGCGCAAATATTGAGGTCCGGCATCCACCCATGTTTTAGTGCGCACCAGGACGGATACTTTGCCCTGATCTTTGTCGTAGCTCTCCACTTTGATATATGACTTCGGAGCTGAGTTTGAATTATCTCTGAATTTGATCTGCTCCTTCATCCACATGTCTTGCAGCTTTTTGTAATTGTCGGCCGACCATTCCGGCATGTAATACGTGGCCAGAGAGATGCCGTCGATTTTATCCGGATTTTGGGTCAAGATCGAGAACATGTCGCGAACCCATTTGTTGACGGCGCGCAGGTCCTCACCGCGACCTTGTTGATCGTCAGCACAATCAGCGACTTCGACCATCTTCTTGTCGCCCTGCTGATGGTAAGTAATTTTCCAGGTATCGCCGATGTCGCAGCCATGAGCATTAGCTGAGCGGTCGTCGATGTTGTAGGTGGATGGAACGCTCAATTTCACTAATTTGCCCGGTGTATCCTCCTCGGGATCGGCGACCCACAAGTAGAGATCCCCGGGTTTCGATTTAGTGGCTTTCTTGTAGTAATAGACCATGCCTTCGACGTTTTGCTGAGTCGAGAACATGTTGCCGATCTTGAAATTCTGCATGACGAACACGACCGCGATGGCCAGAATCGAGACTGCCACCGGCACTATTACAAGCACGGGCGGAACCTTCTTGAAAATTTCAAGCTGTTTTAGTTTGTCGAGAGGTCCGGCTGCAGCTGTTTTGGCAGGACCCGGCGCCGCTTCATCGGTTTTTTTGCGCTGTTGTGTTCGCGTTGTGCGCTGCTCGGCTCGATTAGTATCGACTTCCTTTTTCTCTGCGATTGCCGGCTCCGAGGGGCGGCTGCGACCGGTTTGATAATTGGTTGTCGGATTGGGAGCGATAGCGCCTTTCGTGCTCTGAGCCTGTGTAGCTTGCGATTGTGCTTGAGGCTGATACTTGGCCATCGAGTTGCGTGTGGCGCGAACTCCCTTTGTTACCGGTCCTGGACCAAAGAGTTTTTCCTTGTCGATCAGCTTCGATACGCCTTCCAGGGCGTCGCGCAGTTCCTGCATGGACTGGTAGCGCTGCTCGGGTTTCTTCGCCAGGGCTTTCAAGACAACCCGCTCCAGAGCTTCGGGAATATCGAGATCGGGGCGTACTTCGCTGAACGGCTTGGGCGGTGTCGACATGTGCATTTGCATCGTGTCGATAATGGAATTGCCCATCAGAGGCGGCTGCCCAGTGAGAGACTCATACATCATGGCGCCCATCGAGTAAATGTCCGAGCGGGCATCGAGCGACTGGGCCATGCATTGCTCAGGGCTCATATAAATCGGGCTGCCGAATACTTCACCAGTCTGCGTCAGGTTTTGCGATTGCTTACCTGATGAGGGCATCAGCTTTGCAATACCGAAGTCCACGACTTTGACGAAATCCTTCTTGCCTTCAAAGTCGATGAGCATGATGTTGCTCGACTTCAAGTCGCGGTGGATGACGCCTTTCTGGTGCGCGTGCTCGAGCGCCTCGCAAGCCTGCATGAATATCGGAATCATGCGCTTGACCGGTACCTGCTTGTCGCGTCTGATAATATCGGACAGACTTTCGCCTTCAAGGAAGTCCATTACCAGATAAGGCTGTCCGCTGGCTACAAAACCGTAGTCATAGACGGTGATCACGTTCGGGTGCTGCAAGTGTGATGCGGCTTGCGCTTCTTGCTGGAAACGTTTGATGCTGATTTGATCGGAAACGAGCTGCGGCAAAAGGACTTTGATCGCCACGGTGCGATCCATCAGTTCGTGAATGCCCTTGTACACGGCGCTCATGCCGCCGCGCCCCACCTCTTCCACGACCTTATAACGGTCGTTAAGAATTTGCCCGATCAGCTCGTCCTTTTGAGGGGTGAGCAGCATCGTGCGATCGCGCGGACAGACCACCAGATTGACGTCCTGATACTCTTCATTGCAGGCAGGACACTTCTTAATCTTGGGACCTTGACCGCCGGTTGATTGTTGTGATTCCAAAGTCACTTTCTTGCCAGAATCGCTCACGTAGTCCTCAATTCAGCTCCAGGGCCCAATAATAGCAAAACGCTTTTATGGTTTCTTTTGCCTATCGGACGCCTGTGAATTTGTCCAAAACCAAGCCTCCACGGGAATACATTCCCAATCTCACCAATAAGTAACCAGGCCTTAGTGAATACAAGAGCTATTTATACTAAAGCTGTTTCCTTACTCACGCATGGGTAAGTCGACAGATAAACCAGGAGAGAGAACATCGCGTAAAGAATAAAGTGTGAGAAGACCCGAAAGAATGATGCGTTTGTATCAATCACCGAATTTTGCGGGTCGGATATGTCGTATCTCACTGCCACAGGGTCGCCGGCATGGTAGCGATCTTTGAGTTTGAAGGCCTCATAGCCTCCCAGTCCGATGTCTTTTTGAAATTTGATGCGATCGTTTTTGTAGGCAATGCCGTTGACATTGTACGAGTACTCGACCACCGGGTCGAATGCGACCTCCTTCAGTTTTACCTTCGACAACTCGCTATCGCATCGTTCGATCTTGCCTCCCACCACTGGCCACTGCTGGCTTCTCATGGCGTTGATGAAATCAGGCACATCGAAATAAGCGGACGATGCGATCGGTATAAGAGCCAGCAAAATTAGAAAGGGAACGCGCCAGCGTTCCTTTACCTTCTCTTTCCGGTCTGTTGCAAGGGTGGCGGTGGTAGTCACTGTGAGAAGCTAAAACGGAATCAACCTTCATACTATTCCCCGAGGCGCGCCATGCTAAGAACCACAATTAAGTTGGTAACTTATTTTGTTGCCTCGATTTTTTTATTTTCGCGCTCGAGTTAGCGATAAACAAAGCAAATACGGCGAAGTGACCGATCTTTATCAGACGGTTTGATGTCCAATCGTCCCACGATCCACTCAAGAGCCGCCCGGCACAAGCCCTAATTATTTGCCGGCAGTTCACCTCCCCTCACCAGGGGTGGTGTCACGCTCTGACTGGGCTCGATTGCTGTCGATCGAACTCAGGGAAAACCCCGTTGTTAGGCTTTACTAACACAGCTAAGCTTGGGGCGTACTTTGAACTTACTAGGCGCGAACATTCGCGCCATATTGCCAAAACGATAACGATGCACCAACCAGCACGCTGATGTCGTGCGGGTAATGGTTATCAATGCCCGAGCTCTTCGCAAACGAGCTGTGCTCGCGCCTGATCGTGCGCGCCGGTTTCTTGCAGAGGAAGAGTTAGGCCCAGATGCGCATGATTAGTTGTGCGTACGCCCAAGATTGCCTTGAGAAAGGAGGAGTAAACATGATCGATTTAGAAAATGAGGCGCGAGCTTCTAGCGAAAGCGGCATCGCCAAATATGATGACAGCGGGCAGGACGAGGAGAAATCGGCGCCCGACCATGAGTCGTCCTCGAAGGACGAACACAGTCTCAAAGACAGATTCTGGAACAAACAAGGCAAAGCCGGCGAACAAACAAGTAGCAAACTCGATTTCGTCATGACTGCAGGCGTGCTTCTGCCACTAGCAATAATTGCAGTAACGCTTGTTTTCAATCTCTACTCCGCCTGTGGTGTTCTCTGGCGGCATTGGCTCGAGACGCTGGTTCAGTTCGCGCTGATCCTCTCGATTCCTCTGGGAAATTATTATGCCTGGAAAAAAATCAAGAAAGGCGATCTGCGGCGAGCCAGCTTGCTTGGCTGCGCAATTGGAGTGGCAGGCACCACATCTTTGCTGGCCAGTCTACTTTTGTCGGCGGCCGTTTTTCTTGGTTATCCAATGCAAGACGCTGCCGGCTTTCAGCATGCATACGAATTTCTTTTTCTGGCAGGAACAGCCTGGTTCGCCTTTAGTGCTTCCCTGGTGATGGCGCGCCGTTATAGAAACGTCTGGTCAACGCGAGGAGCGCGTTTTTCCGCTGCGGTTCAGCTCCTTCTTGGAGCATTGCTGGCTTGTTTTACCCTGTCTGCAACAGAGGCAAAATCGGCATGCATCAGAATCGCTGAGCGCATGACGTCATCAACTGATCCAGGGCAGAGCCGAGAAGGTTTGAAATTTTTGCAAACGGCGGATTGCGAACGCTCACTGCTGATGGATTGCTCGAACCCGAGCACATGCGGTTTGACTGAGATGTTCTTGAGGTTCGATACCAGCCAGAGCAAAAAACTATATTTCCTTACTACCGGGCGACCCTTTCCATTTGACCTGCAGAATTCTAACGATTATGCCGCCTTGCCTGATGAAATGCTGGGCAAGCAAGTGGTCGGAAACAAGCTTGCCGGCCTGAGCATGGCTCATTCATTGATCAGCGGCATGGTTCACCCCCAGTCACTGACGTCGACTATCGACTGGACCTTTGTTTTCAAGAATTCCGGATACGATCAGAAAGAAGCGCGTGCTGAAATAGGATTGCCGAAAGATGCAGTGGTATCGGAAATGGTGCTATGGATCAATGGCGTTCCGAAGCGCGCCATAATTACCTCTTCTGAAGTCGGAACTCAAGCATACCAATGGGTTACCTACGGACGCAGAGATCCCGCTCTGGTGACCGATCTCGGAAAGGGCAGAGTGCTGATTCAATGCAATCCGGTTCCGCCGCAGGGAGAGATCAGAGTCAAGATTTCAATGAAGTCTCCTCTGAAGTTGGATAGCGAATCGGAAGCATCTCTCAGTCTTCCCCGAATCATCAAAAGCAATTTTGATGTTGACGGCGATCATCGGTTGCACATGCGTTCCGATAGCGATCTGACGATCAATCTGGATAACATTCACCGAGTGAAGGGCAGCAATGGCGTCCATCTGGTCTCGGGGTCATTCTCGAGTGCCAGCAGGGCGCTGCAAACGGTCGAAGTGAGGGCTAAGCGCGACGCCGGAGTTACATCGGTCGCCGTACCTGATCCGCTCGAATTCGGCAGCTACATTGTTCAGAAGTATATTCCGGTCAAGGCTCGCAAACCCGATCACCTGGTGGTTGTTGTGGATGGTTCGAGCACGGTTGCGTCCCACAAGAAAGCTATTGCTTTCGAGCTCGCCCAGCTGTCGGATGAAATTCCGGTATCACTTATAGTGGCATCGGCCGAGTCGCCCGAGCGCCTGCAGTATAAGGAGATGAAGCAGGCCCTGAAGGTCATGCAAAATATCGAATTTAGAGGAGGTCAAGAAAATCTCGGCAGCGTGATCAGCGCCGCCGAGCAAGCGGGTGAAACCGAGGGTGGTGCGGTACTCTGGATTCATGGACCGCAACCATCATTAGATAAGGAACTCTATACTGTGGCACCGTATGTAGTGCGGCCCAATTTCTACGAAATGTCAGTCGATGACAATGCGACGGATGTCAGCGATTTCTTGAAAAATCACCCGGAGGTCGGGCCCTTCGAAGCGGTTGCACGCAACAGCGATTTCGAGTCGGATCTGCGCCGCTTCTTGAGCAAATGGCAATCCTCCGGAACAGACTTCCGCATGAGCTACATCAAGACGAGACAAAAACCGGCACAAGTGACACCATCGATATACATTTCCGATGAAGTGGCACGCTTGTGCATGGCTCAGACGGTTCGTAACCTGGTAGCCCAAAACCGCAGACCGGAAGCAGCTCAACTGGCCTGTCAGTACGAGATCGTCTCTCCGGTAACTTCGGCTGTCGTCCTCGAGCGATCGAGCGATTACCAGCGATTTGGCTTACAGGAAGCCCCCGAAAGCGATGGTTCGAGTTCATTGTTAGCTCGCAGCCGCGCTATCTGGGGTCCTCAGGCAGAGTTAGCTGCCGGCATCATCAAGCCTGCCGACCACCCGGTGAACAGGCGCCATCACAACAGAAGCAACAAGCCAGTCAACGTGGCTCACAGCAGACCAAGAGTGAACCCGGCAACACCAGCGCCAGTTTCTCCTCTGGCTGATAGCTCAGCGGTAACTCCCACCAATCAACCTGTCGCTCCTCAACCAGCTCAGGAGTTTGTCCCGGGAACGATCGCGCATGAGTCGGCTGTACAAACCGGTGCACCCTCATTCGGCGATCAATTCTCCAGCATGGGGGCAACCGGCACGCAGACTCAACAGGTCTCCAGCGATGGACAGGCTGCTACCCTTCAGGGTGCCACTATGGGTAGTATCGGGCCCCAGGGAGGAGATGCCACTGCCGTCATGGGCGTCAATACAGCAGGCACTATAAGAGTCAATAACCTCGCCAATCTAGAGGCAATGCTCAATATCTTCTCCAATTCGACCATGATATTGGGAACTGCAGGCGGTGGCATACTCTTCCTGCACGCATTGTTCATCTCCGATGTTCTGCTGCCGGGTTTCGTCGGCGGACTCAGCCGAAGACAGCGTCTTGTCATCGGCGCCGTCCTCTTCCTGGTCGGTCTGGCTACCCCCGGCTTCTTGAACTTTATGGTGGCCAGCGCCCGCGACGCCAACCTGTTCAGCTAGGTTTTTCTCAAGTCCGAAGAATCTTTAGCTATTAGGGAGGTGATGTCAATTCTGAAAAGAAGTAATCAATAAATACCATATACGATACCGGCGTCTAGAGGGTGGTCATCCACCCTCTTTCCGTTTTATCTATCTAGGCTGTCTCTCTATCTCTATCGCAATCCCAATCGCAATCCCAATCTCTCCATCTAGCTCTATGTGCTCCCTAGCACCCCTTATGTTGTTATGACGATTACGTCAAACACGTAAATATTGCGCATGACAATCGAGCCTCGAAAGGCTTACCTAGTCTGTGCTTCCAGGTGCCTCTTTTCATCTGCCTAAATCAGCATTTGATCTAATCGTCATAACGATTAAAGGCCCTAGATCCGACCTATACCCTTGCCAGATTGCCTGCCGAAAAAGCGGTATT
>JAJPJO010000352.1 GCA_021324135.1 Pseudomonadota bacterium | reverse complement strand
TCGATGTCCACTCTCGTCGTCCATACTACGGCGGGCGCTGGCATCGGCCACCGGCTCGTTTCTACTTCAACGAGCAGGTGATCATTCCGCCGGGTCCCTGCTGCGAGTCGTACCCGTATCCGGTTCAGCCCGTCCTGCCGCCGACTGTGACAGTTACGGTCATGGACGTGCAACTCGTGCCGGAAGTCTGGATAGATCGATGGAACCGCCCGCATTACACGGGACGTTACATCGAGCAGGAAGTACCGGTGGTCGTCACCGCCTGGTACGACCCGGACTACGACGGCTACGTGTACCGGCTGCACGGGCGCCTCTACTTGCTCGATAACTGATCGGCGGTAGGGCGCAGCGAACCGGCATGAACGTGCAAATGAGCATGCCGCGCCGGGGGAAGGAGGACGAGTCGTTTCAGCCGGACGAATGCCGCCTGTGCGGCGTCCGTCGCTGAGCGGCTTGCTCCCTTCCCTTTCGCTTGATTCATCTTCTACTATTAATAAACGTACTATATAAAGAAATACAAAAATTGCCGCTTGGCGGCACGTTTATTGGCCAATAAGTGAGTTAAAGATGAAAATTGTGTGATTAAATACCTTCCTTGGGCGGGTATGTGTTCACCTAGCTAGGCTAGCTGCGCTAGTTGGTGTAACCTGATAGTAGAAGCGGGTTGTCGTTCGAAACATGCGGGGGGAAGTATGTCTCAGGATTTAATGTCGATTAACACGGTGGCCGCACGCTTGGGGCTGTCGGTGCATCAGCTGAGACGCTGGGAGCTGATGTTCGGCCTTGAGATAAAACGCGGACGCGGGCAGCAGCGTCAGTACAGACCTGAGGACATGACCATCCTCGAGCGCATCAAAGAGCTCGTCGAGCAGGGCTGGCCGACGTCACAGATTCGCCCACAGATCGAAGCCGAAGGACTGATTACGCCGAAGCTCATCGGCATGCCGAATCCTCCCGGCAATCCCGAAGTGGTGCTCGAGTCGCTCATCGGCATGCGCACGTTCTGCGAACGGCGATTCATCGAGCTTTCCCGTCAAATTGATGAGTTGAGACAGCTGATCATCTCGCTTTCGCTCCGCCAAGATCTTGCCGGGGAAGGACCTTCGCCATGGCAGCCTGTGGAGCACAAGGAAATGACACGCGAGGAGGCCAAACCGATTTTACCTCCCCAAGAAATTGCCATCGGTCCGGAAGTGAAAGTTGCCGTCTCTGATGTGGCTGCGAGCGCTATCCCTCAAGAGGCAGAGGTCCTGAGTCTGGGCGAGATCACCGATCAGAATTACCTTACCGTTCTGGGCAGGGCTTTAGACTTGATTGGTTGGACGGATGAAGAAGCCGATGAATACGCTGAAAAGACCTTTGGCGTTCCCCATTGGGATGAGCTTGGTCGCAGCCAAACCGAGAAGTTGGTGGCGCATCTGGTGTCTTTGATGAACGAAGACAAGTCTGTTCCGCCCGTGGTTGTGCAAACTTCCTCCGGCATCACCGGTGGTGGCGGTGCGGCTCCCTCGACATCGGCGCAAGCAGGTGCAGCGCAAGCAGCTCAGTCTCCGGATGAGGATTTAGACGAGTACGACGAGCCCGAGGAAGAGGTGGCGACCCCTCAGCCCGCACACGGCTTGCCGCAGCCGGCTCAAACTGTTGGGTCGGGATACGCTTCGAGTCCCTATCCGCAAGCGGGTCAGATTTATCCAGGACAAGGCATGCCGCAGCCGGCTCAAGCACTTCCTCAACCGGCTCAAGCCCTCCCCCAACCAGCGCAGTCGATTCCGCAACCAGCCCAGTCTCTGCCGCAACCGGGGCAAATTATGTCGCAACCGGCGCAAATTATTCCGCAACCGGCGCAGGCAATTCCGCAGCCAGCTCAGACGATTCCGCAACCAGCTCAGACGATTCCGCAACCAGCTCAGGTTGTGCCACAGCCGGTGCAGAACTATCCGCAAACACAGCCCTCTTACACCTCGCCCGCTCCCACCATCATTCCACCGCCCGCTCCGCTGCCGCAAAAGGCTGATGAAGAGGACTACTTTTTCGAGGAGTCGGACTACCAGCGTGGTACCGAAAACAATACTGGATTTGGTGTCACGGGCGGCAGCACTAAAGCAAGCGGCGATGATGATTATTCTGCCGGTCAAGACGTTAAAAACCCGCCGTCACCACCCTTTGAGCCGCCGGCGTAAACTTCGTTCGCTGGCGCTCGTTCGCTTATTAACCCCAAGCGCTTTTATGGCATCTTCCAGCGTCTGAATATCAGCGCCATTATCACGCGGCGGCATCACTCAGCGACATCAGTCAGCGAAACACGTCCACCTGGTGCGCGCTAAGCTAAACCGGCAGCCTGACTCAGGACTGTTTAAAAATTTCGAGCGATTTTCAGGTTTGGCTCCTAATTTTAGTAAAGTATACGTAAGATCCCCAAGTGACAACGATGTTTTATTCATGTATTCTGGGCACAGTTAGAGAGGAACCAATTTAAACAACTGACGCAGGAGACTCCAGAGAGAGGGACCAGGGATGGTTCCGCCGAGGGCAGCACCGGCCCTGCGAGCAATTCAGAGGTGATACCGAAGCAGGTATCACCTCATTTTTTTTGAAACTATTCCGTGCGAGCCTAATCAGGGCGCGGGATGCCAAGAGGTCTTGCGTGTTGGTCTTTGTTTCTTGTTGCTCTTTGTTTCGTGTCGGTCTTTGTCCGGTTCCGATAGCTCTGAGAATGTTCCGGGGTATTACATTTTTCACATTATCGACAGAGCCTGTGTGCCGCTTTGCCTCGCCTATTGTCAAGAACCGTCATATCACTAGGGCTCTTGAGCTTATGAGTAAAGAGCCCTTCTTAACCTCGTCTTGATTGCTTTTATAGCGGAGCCACAGATAGGTTCTTGGTGTTAACGACTGCCCTAAACCTCTAGAACAGCTGCAAAACCACTCCTAAAGCTCTGATTAAACTTCAACTTCTAGTCAAAGGCGATCCATCGGATTGCTGTTTCTGGCTGGAGTTCAATCGAGGCTTTGGGATTGCCGTGGCTGTTCGCAAAGGAGAGGAGTTGTTTTGAAGCATCGGAATTGGTCCGGTGCAGAACATCTAAGAACGGAGAATGTAAGTATGGAATTGAGAGAGCTCATCGCGATCAGAGATAACATGTATCGCGACCCAGAGCTCCTCGAAGTCTACGAGAAGGGTGACAAGAACTCGAACCACCAGACTCGCCACGATTACGTCCATGGTGACGAAGTGCGCGACCTGGCTATTCGTTTGACCCGCCAGCTTCATCAGGTCTTTCCTGACATGATGGATGAGGTCACTCGCGAGTTCATCATACCCGTCGCTGCCTGGCTGCACGATATCGGTCGCTCCATTGACGTGGACCGGCATGATATCGAGGGAGCCAAGCTGGCGAAGAAGTATCTGGACAGCCGAGGCGTTCCGAGAGATTTGCGCGCCCGAATTTGCAAGATCATCGGTCTTCACCGCGCCAACAAGGTCATCAAGAAGGGCATTCAGAGCCCTGAGCATGGCATCGTGGTGATAGCCGACAAGTGCATCGGTGATGAAGGACGCGTACGGCCATTGAAAGCGTTTGCGCTCGATCTGGCTGGTCTGCTTCGCTTCGGAAGTTGGAGCCTGGCCCGCATGAACATGTGGGAAGGTGCTCCTCACGACCGGGTAAACTACTCGATTAAGAACGCGGATTTGATTGTCGACATCGACGAGTTGACTGACGGCTCAGGCGAAATCGTCCTGAAGCTGCAGGTCGACGAACGGTTCGCCTCGATCAGCGAGATGGTGACCCTTGATTGGTTCGCCGACTCGTTTTTCGCGTGCGGTAAGGCTTCTCGGTATTTCGGGTTTTTCTTCCGCATCGAGTTCAACGGTGTGCGTCATATGTGGGACAAGACCGCCAACAACGAAAAGGGTGGTTGGGTTCCGATTGAGCGCATCCAAGTTCCACGTGGAAACTGAGACGATCTGGAGCAGAAAGTGGGTTCCGGCAAAAGCTCTAATCGAGCCGGCGCAGCGAAGCTAAAACGGTTTCGCGGAACTCGCAGAAGGCTCTCAGTCGTCTTGCGTGACCATGTGATTTTCGTAGCCAATGAGGAGTTCGTTCTTTGACAATCCAATGGGGGTTGATGGAGGCTGCCGGCGGCATTGGGTTTCCCAATGCTGCTGGTGCTGACATTGAATTTTCTTGGACTGTCATCTTGCCCCGAAAGCTACTATGCGATGTCACAGACTGCGGAAAGGAGCATGCTTGCAGTCACGACAATGTTTGCAGCCACCAAAGTGCATGCAGTCAGGGCAATGCATTCTGCCGTTCCGAGCCTTCCTTAACGGCAAGCACTTTGCTTCATTGCCGTTCATCCGTATAATATGTGCGTCGGCGAGTGCACCGGCTGATCCGAGACTGAACAATTCCGTTCAGCACAAACTGTTTTCGGATGCATCTTCGAGTTCAATCACTGAGGAAATTATTCATGGACTGGTCTTCTGCCAAGGTATTCGATTTCACCGGCGCGCTAAAGGACGAGCCCCGCTACCAACGTTTCGACGACAAGGTAATGGATGTTATCAGGCAACCTGCGGAGAACAAGCTCGCCATAATCTTCGACACCGGTTTTGGTTGGCATAGCAAAGCACCAATGGTGGTGCGGGACCATGTGAATCTGTCTGGCTACAATCCCCTGATCGGTCCGAATCACCCAATTGGCCCTCGATTTCCGGTCTTGCAGGAGGTTTACGTGCATGATTGCGCCGCCGCCTTGGGAGGATTGGAGACGGCTATCGTGGCTGCCATCAAGCACGGTCGTGTTCTGAGCGCCGAAGATGCCGATTTTATGCAAGTCCTGGGTGCCGAATGTTATTGCTACAACCTGGTGCCCACGATGATCGTGGCTGCCCATGCTGGTTGGAAAGTGCTGGCGGTGGTGGGTCCGGATAATCAAGGTTGGCAGCAAGAGCTTCTGGCGAAGATCAAGAAATTGTCTGCCTGCCCGACCTGAGCAGCAGTTGCACGCGATTTATTTCATGAACGAGGCGAACGATTATGGGAGAGACAATGGTGACTACCAGAGAAGCAGAAGTGACAGCTAATACGCCGCAACAGGCGCTCAGTATTATCCGTGGTGTCATCGATGTAGTGCCGCAAGCTGCGATCGTGACGGGGTCGGGTGTTTCGGTGCTGCAAGACCTGGTTGATGCGCGGACGTTTTCGTTCCAGCAGATATTCGGCATTGCACCGACGGTGCAAGGGCATTCTGGAGAACTCGTGATCGGCAAGCTGCCGGAAAACGAAGCCGTAACCCTGGCCGTCTTTAGAGGACGATACCATGTCTATGAAGGACATGACTGGTCAGTGGTAACGCTGCCGACGAGGACGCTCATCGAATGGGGCGTTCCCGAGCTCATCCTGACGAACGCGGCAGGCGGCATCAATCCCGTTTTCGACGTTGGGGATCTGATGGTGATGACGGGCTTCCGTGATCTGATCAGCGAAAAATGGCGCGGCGGTTTGATCGAATCCCTGAAGAAGTTCCCCAAGGAATGCCGGAACGAGCTTTCAGAGCGAATTTTTCTGGCTGGCATGAGATTGTCCAAGATGGACAAGGAATTTCGACCATTGAAAAACGGCATCTATGCCGGCTTTACAGGACCATCTTACGAAACTCTCGCTGAAATAGACATGATGCGCCGAATGGGCTGCGATGCCGTGGCTATGTCGACCGTTCCGGAACTGTTGACCGCTGCCGAGTCGTCGCTGACAGCCGCAGCGATTTCGATCATCACGAACGTTTGGAAGGAAGATGTAGTCATAGGCGGGCACGAAGAAGTGCTGGAAGCCTCCAAAGCCGCGTCCAGAAGACTCGACAAACTCTTCAGATACTTGCTTTCCGGTCGTAAGTAAAAACGGCTGCTTCCTCACTCATTGCCACGCAGAGAGCAGCAGAACTGACCGCTGCTTTCTCGTCTCTGCTTTTCTATCACCCTTGCTTCGTCACTCATGGCCACCCATGGAGTAGAACTGTCCGTTTTTTTTGACGAGGCCAAAATTGACTGTTTTTGGCCTCGTACCCGAGGCCGTGGACACTTATATGGTGCGATTTTTGGGCCTCTGGTATCGGCAACGAGGCCGAAAATGCCCATTTTTGGCCTCGTTAAAAAATCTCGCCTTCGAAAATTTGTCAGCCGAGTGCAAATTGCGAATCGAATGCAAATGCGAATGCAAATGCGAGTGCAAATGCGAGTGCGAATCGAGTGCGAAATGCGAGTGCTCATGCGGATGCGAACGAATGATCCAGGGTCCTTCGACGTTCCTACTATAGAAAATCGGAATCGCAGTCTAACGTATAAGGACCTAAAAACCTAAAGACCTGAAGGAATCGCCTTTGAGACGACCCGCAGCTGTTTTAGCTGCGAGCCAGTCCCAAACGAGCGAATCGGCGTTCGAGCATTGCTGCGATTGCCTTTGCCTGTGAGCGATGCAATCATTGCCCCAGTGTTGGAAGGCTTATGCGAAGAGCTTCCTCGCCAGCCTGCCGGCAACCAAGGTGAGGATCAGACCACCGACGCCGGCGAGAAGGACCCGGTCGCGAGCTGCGTTCCGCTCCTCGCGCGCCACTTCCTTCAGTCCTAAGTCGATGACCGTCTCGGACTCGTGCCAGCGTCCTTTCTGATCGAGCGCCCGTCCGAGCTCCTTCAGGGCGTCCTTGCAGGCGCTGCTGGTAGCGCGTGCCTTGGTCCAGATGTTCAGGAACCGCCTGAGATGAACCTGCAGATCCATCCTGTTGCAGGCGTTGTCCAGCCTCAAGGCGAAATGTTTGTCGAGGTACATGACACCACTCTCTTTCTGTTTCAGGGGTTTGTGATACCCGCATCCAACTCGACCGAATCTGTGCGCAAGACCCATCTCCGTCTTTCCGATTTCCTCCTCATCATTGAGAAATTGATGTTCGTCCGACTTTGCGAGCCTCTTGCACAGTGAGTTAGATTGGGTCATTTCCAACCTAGAGGCCGAGGGAATCCAGATCAATGGTTTAAACGATTCCTTCTCGACGCTTGCGCTGTTCCTTGGGCTGGAAAAGCCGCTGCAGCAGTGCGTTGCTGGGTTCGCGTTCAACTGTTTGCACCAGCGGTGGTGCCTTAATGATAGATGACAGATTGCACACTCACATAATTGGATATTGCCTCGCCATCGTTATGCTTGGACCTCGGCACAATCAACCGCAATAGCGCGGTGGCTTCGCGTGAATGGCGCTATTCTTGACAAGTCGGTCCTGAGCAAGCCGGGGGCGTCGCCAGGATTGCTTGTTTCAGCTAGAATTTGAGAAATGTTCGACATTTTTACAAGCGAGCCTCCTCGTGACGACGCCTCAGATATGGGATGTTTATCGTGCCGCTGCCGAAAAGGCGCGCTCTACGGGCGACTACGGCTCGGCCGAGCAGCAATGGCTCTCTGCGCTTGAATTGGCGGAAGAGCTTGGCGAGGACAGTCCGAAATTAACCATCGCGCTCGAGAATCTCGTAGAAGTGCTGTGGTATCAGCAGAAATTTTCCCAAGCTGCGCCGATATTGCGGCGGCTGATGAGAATCTATCAGCGGCGGCACGGCAAGCAGCACTTCGACGTCGGCATCATCGCGAATAACATGGCAATGCTTTATCATGCCTGGGGTAAACATGCAGATGCCGAGCCCTTTTATCTAAAAGCGCTGGCCATCAAACGCGATTATCTCGGCGACGAGCATCCCGAGACCGTTTCAATAATGTGCAAGTATGCTGACTTGCTGCTGTTGTTGAAACGCGACGATGAAGCGCGCCGACTGCAGGACTATGTAGAACAGCTGAGGCAATCTGGTGCTAAGCTGTCGGGTGAATTCAGGGAAACAAATGGCTCCGCTCCGGCGAGAAAAGACGGCGCGACCGGAGGCAGCGGCGCAACCGAAAGCAGCAGCGCAACGGAGCGCAGCGGCGCAAAAGAACGTAACGGCTCAACGGGAGGCAAGGGCTCGACTGAACATAAGGACTCTAAGGACCGGAGTGCTTCGATTGAGAACAAAGCGGGTATGGGGCATCCACGACCTTTTCCCGAGTCCGTTCAATCTGGTGGCTTCGACATTCAAAAAGGAAACGGCATCAATTCATGACTTTTGGTTTGATTGGCTGGCTAAAATCGCGCTATCCGAACCTCAAATATGAGGTGACGATTTGCTATCCATCCAGGGACAAGCCGGACACCCGAGAGTGGCTTTCCACTAATGGACTCGGCGGGTACTCGATGGGCACTCTTTCGGGCGCGAACCGCCGGCGGTATCATGCGGTCCTGGTTTCTGCGCTCTCTCCTCCGCATGAACGGCGCGTCGTTCTGTCGCGTTTGGAAGAAGTGCTCACAATTGACGGTGAGGCGCACGAGCTTTCGACTAACTATTGGGCGTCGGGTGTCGTTAGTCCGACCGGCTATAAGTTCATCGAGTCATTTACCTCAAAGCCCTGCCCGACCTGGGTTTATGAAATCGACGGCAGTTACCTGATCAAACAACAGGCACTACTGTGGGGAACGGATCAGGTCTACATTGGCTATTATTGGCTTCCTGACCCGGATAAACAAATCGAAGATGTTCAGTTGACTTGCAAATTCCTCGTCGGTTTCCGCGATTCACACAGCGAGGTAAAGGGTTCCGGGGACAAGACATATTCGCAGTTCGTTTCACCCAAACAATCGATCATAATGCTGGACAATGAAGACCGGCGCCTCTGCTTGACCTGGAGCGAGGGAGATTATGAATCGCACAAGCAATGGTGGTGGGATTTCAGTTGGCCGGTCGAGAACACGAGAGGTTTGCCTCACACAGAGGACCTCTATTGGGTCGGGTCGGTGACGACGCGGCTGCAGCCCGAGCGGGAATTTACTATTGGAGCCAGTTTCGGCAAGCCTATAGAATCGCCCAGTTTGCAATCGATTCTCGGCGATGTGATCGATCGCCAGCGATCCCTGATTGAACGGGCAAATCTGGATGGATCGCAACGCGCAAACATGATGTTGCTTGCCTGCGATCAGTTTCTGGTTTCCTCAAACGATGTGCCTTTGCACCAGGCCAAGGAGGGTAACGAGGAGCTGAGCGTCATGGAAGGTTATCCCTGGTATACGAGCTCGGGGCGTGCTTCCATGATTACTTTGCCTGGATTAACGCTTGCTACGCGGCGTTATGACAAAGCTGCCAGTATTCTGCGATATTTCGCCGATAGTATCAAATCCGGTATCATAGCCAGTCGCTTGGCCGGTGGAAATGGTGCGTCGCGTTCATTCATCGAGGGCGCCGATGTGCCCCTGTGGTGGGGCTGGGCATTGTATCACTATTACAAAATAACCAGGGATCTCGATCTCGTCGAGCAGCAATTGCCGATGATGATAGAGACTGCATGCAGCTACCTGAGCGGTGCCACTACCGGCATCAAGGTAGATGAGAACGACGGATTGCTCCGCTGTGCGCAAAAGGATCATGAGTTCAGCTGGATGGATGCACAGGTGGAGGGTATACCGATTACGCCGCGGCCTGGCAAAGCGGTTGAGTTAAACGCGCTCTGGTACAGCTTCCTGGAGACGATTATCTATCTGAGGAACGAACTGGAGATCAAGGGTCGAAGCCCCGGGGTCGCTCTAGGACAATCGGAGCAAAACCCGGCGCTGGCTGCCGCAGCCGCCTCTACTGTGCCGTCCTCGCCATCGCTTGGCGGTCGCAATCTGGAGCCGGATCAAGCAACCGCTTGCACGGGTTTGATGGTCGATCAGGATCCCATTTCTCGATTGAAAGATATAGCGCAGCGGGCGCAGGCCGCGATGCAAAAGTTTTGGAATGAGGAACGGCGGTGCCTCTATGATGTGATTGAAGCCGGCTATCAGCCGAGCTCGAAACGCGACGAGAGTATGCGTTGCAACCAGCTCATGGCAGTATCAATGCCGTTTCGCGCCTACAGCAAGGATCAGGAGAAGTTGATCCTGCGCGCCGTGGAAGAGGATTTGCTCACACCGATGGGTATCAGGACGCTATCACCGTCGGATCCTAGCTACCAGGGGATTTTCGGCTGCGGACTCGAGCATCCTGATGAATATCATCGCGATCTGTCGCGCCACCAGGGAACTGCATATCCCTGGCTTCTCGGGCAATACTGTGAAGCCTTGCTGAACGTTTTCGGGCCGCTTCCTGAAACTGTTAATCGAGTCAGACTGTCGCTTCAACCGCTATTCGATCACGTTACGGAAGAGGATTGTCTCGGCTCCATCTCAGAGATGTTCGACGGCAGCCGTCCGCAATTGCCGCGTGGATGTCCGGTCTCCGCACTCTCTGTGGCTGAGACGATGCGCTGGTATCGCTGGATTCAGAAGCAGTAGCAACACTTCGTGCAGCTCGCTGGAATGTTTCCGATTGTTGCGACCGTTTCTCCCACACTGTTACCTAACTAAATTTGATATGAGCCATGTTCAGCGATAGGTTGGTTCTTACTTCTTTCAACTCTGTCTGAGAACTATCAAGCCTGTAGAGCCAATGCCAATCGCCAATCACTAATCGTTCCATCTCCTTTTGAGGAAGCGAGTGAAACGGCGAGGCGTTGTTGTGCGCTCTTAACCCTCAAACCCAACCGCAGAAGCGGTTTCAGGAGGACACATGAAGTATGCCCTTTCTCTTGGACTTGGTCTTGCCGGACTCGTTCTGATGGGGTTCGGTATGACTACGGAGGAGGCGGATGCCATGCATCACGCATCCTTCTCTCTGACCAGCACCGGGACCCTCGAGTGGTTCCTTGGCGCTGGTGCGTTTGGACTCGGCTTCTGCATGAACACGCGTGCAACGACCGAGTGCGGGCGGATGCGAGTCGCTTTCGGAACGGGAGCAGTGCTGCTCGGCGCTTTCTTCCTCGTGCGCTCGGGTCTGTCGATGTTCAGCGTGCTCGAACCCGAAGATCTCTTCCGGGAGTTCTTCGTCAACGGCATGGTCGGCTTCGCCTTCGTCGTCACCGGCGCTCTGATGGGACTGATTCAGCCCAACGAAGCCGAGGGCGACAAGGCAACCAACGCCGTCGATCCCGACAATTCGCCTGCTGCCGAGCGGCATGACTCGCCGTGCGGTTGCGATCATTCCACCCCCCGAAGATGAGGAGGCTTTGATGGCTTGGGATCTGGACTTGTACGTCGAGAAGCGCACTGCCGGTGGTGCATGGGAACCGATCGAGGCTCCCGGCGAACCGGATGATTCCGGGCTTCCGCGTTCATGGTCCGAGCGCTCGGGCTGTGAACGTGAAGCCATGCATGCGTTGGCTCGCCTGGGGGACGTCGACGGTATCGGCCTGGCTCACGCCATGGCCGATGCCCCGCGCGGTCGCCCCGACGGGCTCTCGCTCGAGCTGCAACTCGTCAGCCGCCGGTTCGAACGTCTTGCGGCACGCTCCCGGGAGGAGGTCTTCTTCTCCTGGGTCACGCTTGCCGAAGTCGATACATTCGACTTTCACCAGAGCACGAAGATGCTGTGCGTGGCGGACAAACCCGCGGATGCTCATCAATTCTGGCGATCGGTCTATGTACCGGACCCCTTGCCGGGGCAGAAGCGCCAGTGGCGTGAGATCGAGGTGAAGCTCTGGGAAGTGTGCATGCAGTTTCTGGATGTGGCTTCGCTTGTGCGCAACGCCACCGCCGCAGTGGACAAAAACGACGTGCGCCTGCTGCTGGTCTTTACCCGCTGGCAGACGGCGGATGGTCGTTAGGTTGGGAGTGCAACTATCTTGGTGCCGAGTCGAAATGAGAGGTCGCGGTTGAACTCGCGTCAGTCGCGCCTCTCATCGGCAGGTTGCTGCAGATGGTTTCGCTCCCGTTTTTTTCATCAATGTGCTGCTATCGTTTATAATACTATTTAAAATAGCACACAGCCTGCCTGATTCAATAGTGCTAAATATGGTGGCATAGAACTGGGTCGCGGCACGGAAGTCTGTCGCGGATAAATTTGAGAGGTTCAGGGCGAGAAGCAGTGTGCTCCTCGTCCTGATGTCTCGGGTGGTCATTAGGCGTCGAGCCTGGCAAAGATTTCTGCAAAGAAAGCCCGCACCGTCTCCGGATCCTTTTCGCACATATCCTTGTGCGATGCGCCACGGAACTGGAAGAAACGACTCTCGACGCCGGGAGCGGCGGCGAAGAGACGTTTTCCATTGCTCATGGCAAATCCAGCTCCGGTGATTGGGTTTCCTTTTTCGTCTACCCAGGGGTAGTTCGTCTGATCGAGCTCGCCATGCGCGATGAGCTTGGTGGCAGGATAGGGCGTGGAGACCGTAGCAAGCGTGTTCAGTCGCGGCCTCAAGAGCCAGGAGGCGAAAAGGAAGCGCACGAAGGAAGCCCGTTCGATGAGCGCCTCCTTCATGTCAGCCCCCGTGCTCATCAGTGCGAGCACCCCTGCGGAGACCTTGCCCTTCACGTAGTAACGCGACGCCACTTCCGCTGCGGCAAAACCTCCGAAGGAGTACCCCAGCAAAGCAGTCCTCCGCACAGCCTCGGGCAGGATCTTCTGGTCGGCGGGCGGTGGACCCCAGCCGCCTGAGAGCAGATGGCTTGTCACCCTCAGCCCGCACTCGTGCGCCAGGGCAGCATCTTCGCAAGCCGTCTTGAGTGTCGCCCAGCCGGGCGTGCCTACGCCGCGGTAGTTGAACATCAAGACATGCCCGCCTTCCATGAGCGGCAAGAAATGGAAACCCTCCTGAATGACGGTCATCTTCCCCTGGCAAAAGACGAGAAGGTTTTTCTTGTCCCGCTTCTTCCTGTTGAGGATGAGCAGGTAGTCGATGGAAAACCCGCCGTTCGCCGACATAATCTGCCCGCGCCAGAGATCGACAGGAAGACTGGCTTGCAGAGGGGCAAGCGCTTCGTCGGTCAGCGGGGTCAAAGGCTTCGGCACGCCGTTGTCTCTCAGAATGCCATCCTCAGCGCGGCGTCGCAGGTAAGCGTAAACTCCATATCGGACCGCCAGATACACAGCCAGTCCGACAGCACAAAACCAGAGCAGATGGTGAATCATGACTCATGCTCTTCTTCTCTCGTGTTGATCTTCGGCCGCTCATCAGGTGAACAGCCAGCGGGTCTTATTTCATTCGATCGCCCGAGCACACTGAGCAGACCACAAACTAGACCCTGTCGGTAAACAGGTACTCACGTCCGCTCCAGTTGGGTATTTGCTGTTGCTCGTTCGACTCGAAATGAAAATGAAGATGTGTTTGAACAATAGAGAGAACTTTGAAGAAGAACAATTGGCTCATTCCTTCT
Source organism: Pseudomonadota bacterium (assembly GCA_021324135.1). Lineage (GTDB taxonomy): Bacteria > Cyanobacteriota > Vampirovibrionia > Obscuribacterales > Obscuribacteraceae > JAJPJO01. Next base: position 4,007 of record JAJPJO010000352.1, on the reverse strand, counting down.
AGAGCAATAGTTATATTAAGTCTCGTTGCTAAGCGATTGTGACTGCTTCGCAAGAATTCCGAAAAGCTCATGGCGGCGTGCTTCAGCAAAGGCCACTTATAATTATTTCCTAAAGGCCTAGCGCAAGTTGCACCATTCTGCAAAGCGAGCGAATAGCTGGTCGCGCTCTCAATCGATCAGCGATTCAAATTGAGATTATATTTTTTGCGCAAGCGTTCAATGCTCGCCTCGACATCTTGCCGCTCCTTATCGCCGATTCCGTCGATCAGTTCCCTCAAGCTGGGGATGTGCACCAGCTCGAGAACACCCTTATAACTTCCGGCGCCATATTTAGTATCGCTCTTCTTCTCTCGCTCTTCCGTCTCCGCCTCTTTCTCGATGAATTTAGCCAGCTCGACGAGAACGAAACCCTTGGCCTGATTCTGACGGCGTTCGTTGAGGCTGTGCGCCGCCACCTTCAAATCCATGATCGCTTGCTCGAGCGGAGCGCGTCCTGCCCAGTCATCCTTGGTTCGCTTCACCACGGTTTCAGCCCGGTCCACAGCCAGTTTCCGTGCATCTTCCGTTTTCCCCCTGAAGACAAGCACATCGAGATAATCGAAGAAAGCCTGCATGTCACGCTGATCTTCATTGTATGAATTGGGCGCCCTCGTCTTGGTTGCTTCATAAGCGCGGCGCGCATTCGCCTCCTTGTTGTCCAGTTCTTTTTTATAAACGCGATTCACATCTTCGATGTGGCGCTCTTTGATTTCGAAACGCTTTTGCGTGAGCGCCTGATAGCCTTCGTCGTGGTCCCAATCGGCTTCATCGTTGCTCTTCTGAAGGAGCCACAGTCGCACGTTCGTCAAATTGGCGAATGCTTTGCCGACAGCGCGATTGTTCTCACCGCCCGACAAAGTGAGCTCGATGTCGAGCAAACGCATGGCTTGCTTCTCGGCGGCGGCATAATCTTTGCGCTCATAAAATTTTCTGGCCATGTCGGCGTCAACGACCGCCTTGAGCAGCTTGTATTGATCTCTCACTTCCGGCGTCAGGTCGGTGGAAGCGCCGGCTTCCGGTTTGGTTTCACTCGTTTTGCTTTCGCCTGCCGTGTTTCCGAGCCGGGCGTTTCCGCTTTGGGCCAGTTTAAGGGCTTGCTCGGCTTGCTTGACCGCTTCGTCATAGTTGCCGATGCGATACGCCTCCTGGCAGCTGAAGCGAGCAAGCTGGATATCCGCTTTGCGGCGCACTTCCTTTTGCTGATCGGTGATGGTGATGCCGCCTTTGCCGTCCGGCGTGCCACCGTATTTGGAGGCATCCTGCAACAGCTTGAGTCGCGGGTCTCCCGCTTTTAATGCCGGCATTCCCAGCTCGGTCATGCGAGCCATGGCTGAAACGACATCTTCGGGTTTGCCATCCTTGAGCGCCTTTTGCATTAATGCGCATGACTGGTCCACGCTCAGAGGCAGACCCGCCGCCAGTCGCGACCTCATATCGAGCTTGGGCTCGTCCGGGCGTTTGCTCAATTCAACCGTTTCGACCTTTTCAAGTTTCTCGCCGATGGCCAGGAGCTGCTTCATTCTGGGCGCCGCTTGCTCCCTGTCCTTGGCGTTAAAACCGCCGTCGGTCCTATCCAGCGCTTCCTTGAAATCTCTGAGCAGTTCGTTGTGCTTGCGGGCGATGCCGATTATCTGATCCCGCTCGTACATGCCGGCGGTTTGCCGGGCCACAAGCCGGGTGCGCTCCTCCAGCAAATCGACGATTTCGGGCGCCTTCTTGGCTTTGTACAGATCGTAGAGAGTGTTCTCGAACAAACCCGATATGCGCTCGAATTGTGCACCGCCTGTGGTGCCGTTAATCTCGAGGATCTTGTTGTAAGCGACGAGCAAATCGCGAGCCTGTCCGTGTTTGCCTTCCTTCATCAGGCTACCGGTTTTTTCTTCCAGGGATTTCACCGCATCTTCGCTGGCGATGTCATCGGCGTTCTTCTCCAGCAGCTCCTTGATGGCAGGACAACCGGCCGCCACCTCGGCTACTTTCAAGCGCCTCATTTTGTCGGCTTCTTCATTGACGTCTTCGTTCCGTGCCGCCTGGGCCGCCCAGTCTTCTTGTTCCGTTCCCTGAGAATGCTTGATCATCTCCTGCAGCATTTTCATCTGCATCGTCGGCTCGATCTTGCCTTTGCCGTCCCTGGGCGCCAGCTCTTCTTCACACTTCAGAGCGCGCGCGAAATCAGAGCGAGCGGCGACGTTCCTGTCGCCTTGCATGTGGCTCTGCCCGCGCAGCGCGTAAGCGTCGCGCAGCAGGGCAAGCTTCTCGGCGAGCTCAGGCGTTTTTTGCACAGGCTGATTGGGATACCTCTCGGTCGAGATGATTTGACTGAACTGCAGCATCTTGATCATCTGATCGTAATTCTTCAAATCGCGGAAACGCCCTGCTGCCGATTCGAGCAGTGCTTGCTCGGCCAGTCGTCTGTATTCTTTATGATCGGCATTCGATTCTTCACCATATGCGGTGGCGCGTTTCATGACATTCAATCTCGGATCATCAGGTGTGAGAATCGGATTGGCGAACCCGCACAGCCCCTTGATCATCGCTTTAATCGCTTCCGGCTTGGCTTGCTCAGCCGCCGGTTTCGACAATTCCGCATCTAGAGCCCGAGCTTTGGCGGCGTTTTCACGCGCCTGCTTGATTTGAGTCGTGAAGTTCAGATGAGCGAATTTTTCGTTCTCAAAGGCTGTAGTCAGCGTATCCAGCTCCTTGGCTGCATCCTTGCGCAGTGCTTCCGTCGGGCTGAACGACTCGCTGTTGGCCAGGGCATTGAAGGCGGCAGAGCGATCGTTGGTGCTCGGTGAGAAGCGAGCCAGCATCATGTTGGCGGCCACCCTCACCCGCTCGCTTTCATTCATTGAGAGCTGACGCAGAAGGGCGAAGCGCTCATCGTCGGGTGAAGCCCCGAACAAACCCTGTTTCTTCAACTCCGCGTCGTCAGTGCGCGCCAGGCAGGAGCGGAAAATGATGCGCACCGGATCGCCGTTGGGCTGCCCGTCGACGAGCGCCTTCAGATCCCTGGTGCGCTCCTCGATCGTGGCATTCGGCGGACCTGCCAGAGCGCGGTTGAAGGCCACTCGCACGCCTTCGTGATCGGCTTTGACATTGTCTTGAACGTTTTTCACGAAATCATAGCTCTTCTGCCAGCGCTCGAGCGTGTCCCTGTCTTCCTTCGTCGCATTCGGCTTCTCGGCCTTCGTTCTTGCAGCGCTGAGCGCTCTGGCGTAAACCCGCTGCTTATCTTCGATGGCGCGGCGAGCTTCCGTTTTCACATGCGGATTGTTGGAGTATAAGGAGAGCTCAGCCAGAGTCTGGATCGCCTGCCCCTGCCAGCCGGGCCCTGCCGCCTTGCGGGCGGGAATCGATAGGAGCGCGAATGCGGCGGTGGCGCGAATCAGATCGTCGTTGTGCTCCAGAGCAGCTTTCAAAATCGGCAGCCGTTCGTCATTCGCCTCGAAGTTCTTGCCGTACGTGCCGCGCAGCAAGCGCTCGACCGTTTCATAAACATTGCCTCCGCGCCTGAGATTATCAAGGCTGGCTTGCATATCCCGGGCACGATCGGCATCCGACTTGCCGGGGTCGAGGGCGCGTCCCTCATTCTCATACTTGTGGACGCGAACCGCCACGCCCAGCGTGCGATCGAGCATGAGCTCGGCGCGCTGTTTCAAGACGGGATCCCTGGTCGAGGCGATGATGTCTTCGATAACCGGCTTCACCTGCCGATTTTCATGGGTCCAGACCAGGCGCAGCATGAGCTCATCCTGAGCGCTCCGGCTGGCGCGAACGTCCTTCTCCCACTGGCGGCGGGCGTTGGCATCAGCGGGCGGCTCCTCATCCTCCGGCAATCGCCCGGCGCGATGTGCTTTCAGTGCCGCGGCAGTCAGCTTGGCCGCCTCTTCTTTGCTGACGATTGCTTGCGAGTGCTGCGCGCTGGTCAGCGTTTCGGCGCTGTAGTCGTAAAGACGGTCGAGCCCGTC
>JAJPJO010000038.1 GCA_021324135.1 Pseudomonadota bacterium | reverse complement strand
TCGCCGCTATGATTCTTGCAATTGTTTGTTCGGCAGGACCAATAGTACTGGCAATAACCAATCCAACTCACGAGTGGTCGCTAGTCGCTGTCGGACCGGAAGCACTCCTGTTCAGCTCATTGGGACTGATCATTACCGCCTTATACGCGGTCGGCTGCATACGCTATTGCGCGAGCAAGGGCTATTCAAAATGGCTTGGTTTCTGGCTGTTCTTGTCACATGTGACGGGATTTGTAATACTGTTGCTACTGCCCGATTTGTATGCGCGCTCCAAGCGCAACGCACAAAGCAGCGTCTATGCAACGTCAAGCTCCGTATGATGGAGTGTTGGGAAAATCATATTGTAGGCCGAATACGCGTTAAGCTGCGCTCCCATCGCGCACCTTGTCTTCAAAGCCGCACCGCCAAAGACCCGAAAGGCTATTGGTGGGTATTGGTTCTTGTTTGGCAGAACCCGGTCGCTGATTCTGCCTCTTGCGCCGCTTTTGCTCGTACATCGCTTTGTCGGCCCGGACCAGTATTTCATCGAGAACGATCGATTGGTCCGGTTCGATATCACTTACCCCGAAGCTTGCCGAAACCTTGTACGGCCGCTCTGTCCGCTTATTGAACTGGCTTAGCGCGCTCTGTAGCCTGGCGATTGTGGCTTGGTCATCACTTGCCGAGGTCAGGATCACAAACTCGTCGCCTCCAATTCGCCCTACAACGTCAGACGCCCGAAGCGCGTTCCTCAGCACATTACTGAAATCAAGGATAGCCTGGTCGCCGAGCTGATGCCCGAAAGTATCGTTGAGTGATTTGAGCCCGTCGAGATCAGCAAAAATGAGATGCAGCTTGCGTTGTTCTCTGCGCGCCGATTGCACCAGGTGATTGGCGATAACAAGAAACCCACGGCGATTATAGAGCTTGGTTAGATCGTCGGTCATGCAGAGCTGCTCAAGCTTCTCGATGCGCCGGACCCACTTTGTCAAATCATGAAAGAGAAAAATCTGCCACGGTTGCCCCAGCGGCACTGTTATTCGCGCACACTCGATGTGCCGCTCATTTCTGCTCATTGTGAGCGGCTTCCAGACGCCTTCAGGAAAGGAAAATAAGGTTGATAATTCCACTAGCGGAATTATTTGGTTCGCCTGCTCGTTTGAAAAAACAATCCGTTGTCTTCCATCGGCAATGACCATGCCCAGGGGAAGCTTCTGACTAGCTTGTCGCAACGCCTCCGCTATCAGCCTGATCGGCGTTGAATACCAAGACCTGCGACTTTGGAACCAAGCATAATACGATCCACGCTGGCAATTATTGATCTGGTTGTAGGCTTGTTGTCGCTGCATACGTGCAAGACCTCAAGACAAAACACTCCTTGCCAAAGAGCGCCTTACAGCGCACCGTAAATTTGCAATCGACTGTTCTAAATATCTGTTGAAAACTTTTGGCAGCATAATAGAGAGCCAGAGCCATTCTCGCATGAGTCTTAAGCTTTCTCTAAACATTTAGGCGCCGCCTTAGCGACGCCCGCAACAGCCCTTCATCCACGAAAGAGATCATTCAAGTACATAGAGCTTGAGATGGTTACACGCTGCTGCCAGAGCCAACAGCGACGAGCCGTGGAAGACCATCTGGATACCGGCGAACAATCCGAGAACCCACTGAGCTGTCGATGGCCAGCCGGCACAAATTAGTCCAGACAGGATCAGGTCCATGATACCTGCTAGCAGCAGCCAGACCCAATAGCGGAACAGGAATTGACGCATGGTCATGGCATAGATGATTTTGACGGCACCAATGCAAGCTAGAAATGCAGCCACGATAATCGTTGCGCTGAGCGCCCCAACTAGCGGATTGTAGATTAGTCCCAGACCAGCAAAGCCGTAGACCACGGCAAGAAGCAGCTCCAGGGCAATTCTTCCGAAACGTCTTGCTTGCACCGCGTGAATGACATGCGCGATAGCGCCAGCAAGCAAGAAGCATCCCAAGAGCAGCACTGTGAAAATGGTGGACATTGCAGTGGCGGTAATCGCCGCCACTCCCAGCCCAATCAAACACGCACCCAGAACAAGGAAACGAACACGCAAATTTATAGCTTCGACCTTATTGGCTATTGGACGTTCCATCACCATCAGCATGTCGATCAGCCTCCTCTAATGTCTCCATGCTCTCCACTTTTACAGGTAGCGTATGAGCGACTAACCGGTCTGTTGCTAACAAAGTCTTAGTCAACCGTACCTCTAGTCTTAATCTTTCATTAGCGCCGCCGATATCGGCTTGCGCGCGTACTACTAGTTAAATTTGAGAGGTAAGGTGGCGATTTGCAAAGGGCGCCCAAGACATCACACAGAAATTAGGAGGCTTGTGATCATGAATTCCAATGCTGTGAAAAGCGCTTTTGCCATCAGCGCTGCGGCAATTATTGGCTTTGCTGGTGGCTTTGCGACAAAGAGCCTGATCGAAAAAGAGAAGCCGGCTCAACCATCGATCGCATATAACATGCCTGATCGTTTCTTCGACATCTGTCCGGCAATGACACTTTCCCCGTTTCATTGGAACGATTTCGATCCGTTTTTTGTCCCTTTCCATCTGGCGTCAACGCTCATGCCTCAGACATCGCTGATGAGTCCAGCAGTCGACGTCAAACAGGATGGAAAGCAAATACAAGTGCTTGTTCCCAACATGAGACCGGAAGATGTGCGTGTGAAAATACAAGGTAACAGGCTGGTTGTTGAAGGGCACCACAAGCAGCAATCCAATGGCGATTATCGCGAAGAGACATTCACGCAAACGGTCGATCTGCCCGGAGGAGTAAATCCAGCAGCTATAGAAAGGAAAATTGCCGCCGGTAAGCTTGTAATAACCATCGGACATAATTCATCAAGCCAGGACACAAGCTCCATTTGATTTGCTTCACCTGGCTCAATGAAATCTGATGCGCCTTTTTATGTCTTTGCTTAGCGCCCGCAAAATAAAGTCCTTAAGGAGCACGTCGACACTAACCCCGAGCTTGCTGGCGCGTTCTTCCAGATCGCGCGCTATGTCGACTGGCAGCTCCAGTTGAATTAATACCTCTTTTCTCTCCTTGGTGTCAGACATGACAGGGCACCTCGATCAACCGTCGTTATCAAATGCGACAACATCCCTTATGTCTGGTTCAAGTCATCGAGCAACCGCCGGGCTTGAGGTTGTTGCTCTAATTTGCGCAGGGCCGAAAGCTCCAGCTGCCTCACGCCCTCTCGCGAGAGGTTCATCTGCCGAGCGATCTCCGCAAACGTCAATCGCGCCCTCTGAAACAGCCCGTAGTGCAGTTCAATCACTTTCCGCTCATTTGCCGAAAGGCAAGACAATAGAACTTCGCATTGGCTTCGCAACATCTCCTCGCTCGCCTTCTCCTCTGGCAATGGATGTGTCGCTTGAATTAAATCCGCAACCAGAAGATCCGAATCAACAAACACTTTGCCATCAAGTGACTTAAGCGGAACAAAAGACGAGATCGTAAGAGCGACTTTGTTCTCAGCAATTCCTGACGCACGGCTCAATTCCTTGATGGTTGGCGGACGCGAATGTTCTTTGAAGAATGTATTTGCTGCTTGCCGCAACTTGCTCATCGTCTCACCTACATGGACAGGCACGCGAATGGTCCGCCCTTTATCTGCAAGCGCTCGCGTTATCGCCTGCCGTATCCACCAAGTGGCATACGTGGAGAACTTGAAACCGCGCTCCGGGTCAAACTTCTCAGCCGCACGCATCAAGCCGCAACTGCCTTCCTGGATCAGATCCTGAAACGACAAGCCTTTATTCTGGTAGCGCTTTGCGATGCTGACCACAAGGCGCAGATTGCACTGGATTAAGCGCCGCTTGGCACTCACGTCGCCGGCATGCATGGCACGAGTAAGCTCAATCTCTTCCCTGGCTGTTAATAACCTGTGCCGTCCTATTTCTCTGAAGTAGGCAGACAAAGAATCAGGTAAGTCCTTCGATGAGTCTATTGGCTCATCGCTGGCAGCTTCGTCCTGGGGCTCATCCTCGGAACTGCCCAGGAGGTCATCCAGGTCGAGCTCGTCAAAGTCCTGATTTTGTGTCCGTCGTTTTCTCCGCATAGCAGCTACTGGCGCCCTTCTCCAAAGGCGCTTACTGTGGTACCTATTGTCTCTAATTTGAGAGTAACACAAAAATATGCGTGCTTCTTCCCGCCGTGAAAACGAAACACAGAGCGGTTTATTGGTTGTTTGCCAGTTGGTCTGTCCATCCATTTTGGGCACATTCGACGCGTCGAAATTAATGGATGCTTAATCGATACGGCTCCGCCAGCTGAACGGATCAAGATCCACTCGGGTGGCTTACCAGCGAGGAGCGATGAGCGACGTACTGAGGCTATGTGTGTTGATAAAACAAGTGCCGGACCAAAGCTCCAAGCAAGGAATGAATGAGGACGGCACAATCGACCGCTCGCGGGCGCGCCGGATGCTCAATCCTTTCGACCGCTTTGCCATCCAGGCAGCCATTGACCTCAAGCGCCGTAAGCCCGCGATCATTACGGCCATTTCCATGGGACCGGAAGCCGCGGTTGAGGTTTTGCTTGAGGCGCTTGAACATGGCGTCGACGAAGGTGTGCTTTTGAGTGACAAACGACTTGCCGGGTCTGATACTCTGGCGACGCCTATGCGCTGGCAAAAACAATTGAAAAATTCGGTCCCTTCGATCTCATCTTCGCTGGCTTGCAGACCACTGACGGAGATACGGCTCAGGTCGGACCCCAAATCGCCGAGCGCTTAGATCTGCCGCAAATAACTTATTGCGACCAGTTCGAAATAGTCGAAAATAAGCTCAGAGCAAGGCGCATCATCGAGGGCGGACATCAGACAGTCATCTCTCAATTGCCGGCGCTTCTCACCATCGCCAACACCTATCATCCACTGGAGTACAAGTCATTTCGCGGAGCGTGGCGCGTTCAGCAGTTGCTTAGGCAGCCGGAAAAACTTGCTCAAACAATTCGCAAGGTCGATGTCGATACCATCGGCGCCGATCCATTACGTTGCGGATTAAAAGGCTCGCCCACCATCGTCGCGCAAGTCGAAAAGGTAGAAGAGTCCACGCGCCAATGCCGTCTGCTGTTCGGCGATGCCAAAAAAACAGTCGCTCTCCTTCGCCAAGAAAGCGGCATTGATCGCTTCCTGGTGCCGGTTGAACCTGGCGTGCAACCAGTGGCAGCTTGCAGATGACTAAGAAATTGTTGATGCCACATAGCTCAACCCAGTTTTTCTCTTCAATGCAATCAGAAGGTCAAATTTGTAAGGGAAAGGGCGGCGACATGATCCACAGTGACACTGAGCGAAACAACGAAACAGCTAGCCCGGCGTGGCAAGAAAGGCTCAAATCGAAACGTTTTTCGTGGCAATCGGCCGGCGCTGGATTTGTGGCCGCGTCATTGCTTGCCAGCAGTTTCTGGCTGGGTCACCAGTGGCAACCGGCAGGCAACGGACATCAGGCGGCGATGTCGCCAACACCCTTAACTTCATCGCTTCCAACAAACCAGGCTCTGGGCTACAACACTGTTGCCGACATCGCATCTGAAGCCAGCAAGTATGTCGTCAACATCGACACAAAGAAAAGCACCACTGTCCCGGATGCGCCATTTCATTTCAATTTACCCTTTAAAGACTTTGAGTTTTTCTTCGGTCCCGACATGCAACCGTTTGACCAAAAGGGGCTGACACCACGTAAATTCGAAAGCAAAGGCACTGGCTCCGGCGTTATTTATCGAGCCGACGGATACATTTTGACGAACAACCATGTTGTGCAAGCTGATGAGATTACCGTCACGCTTGCCGATAAACGGACCTTCAAAGGCAAGGTTGTCGGTCGCGACAGCTTCACCGATCTTGCTCTCGTAAAAATCGACGCCAACAATCTGCCAGCAGCCAAGCTCGGCTCATCAAAGACGTTGCGACCTGGCGACTGGGCAATCGCCATCGGCAGCCCACTCGGACTGGACCACACCGTCACTTTCGGCATCGTAAGTGCGCTCGGGCGTTCGTTGAACGAACTCGGCACAAATGTGGAGCTGATTCAAACAGATGCGGCTATCAATCCCGGCAATTCAGGTGGACCCTTGTTGAATATCAAGGGTGAGGTTATCGGCCTGAACACAGCCATAAGAGGTGATGCGCAAAACGTCGGCTTCGCGATACCCGTGGATGTCGCCAATGA
>JAJPJO010000527.1 GCA_021324135.1 Pseudomonadota bacterium | reverse complement strand
CCGAGAGATAATCCGATGATAAACTGACAATGATGGCATGAGGCCATTCGGTCAAGCTCACCACTTCATCGAGCAGCGGTGCGCTCAATAGTCTGGCCTTGCCTCCGACCGCAGAAGCCAGATCTTGAACCTGCTTGAGGATGATCTGGCGCCGCTCTTCCGGAGAGGCAATCACATTTCGGCTCCTCAGTGCCCCGATGTATTCATCCACCTGGACGATCTCGACCGTTCCCGGAGAAAGGATTCGATGTCCTTGAGTCTGCCTGCCGGCCTTGATTCCATCAAGATCGATTGGAACCACGTCGACATCAAGAAGAGAGACGACCCAGCGAATCGGCCTGGAAAATTTCATGTCTGAAGATCCCCAGCGCATCGGACGCTCGAAGGAAAGAGAGCCGATTACTCTCGGCACCAGATCGCCGAGCACATCAGCGGCACTTTTTCCTTCTATAGTGACGTTAGCAACCAGGTGCTCCCTGCCGCCGAAATCCTCTTTGTCAAGCTGATCCACACGGAGCCCATGCTTATCGGCAAACCCGGTCGCACTCGGTTTTGGCTTGCCCGCTTCATCGAAGCTGTCTTTTACCGGCGGGCCCTTGACCTTCTTGGATGTCGTCTCCTGCCGCTCGGCAAGTCCCTCAACGATCACAGCCAGACGCCGCGGGGTCGAATATGTTTGAATGGATGAAAAGCTCAGTCCGGCTTGATTCAATTCTTTCTCAAAGGAATTCTTTAGAGTGCTTTGTGCCTCATTTATCTGTCCGGCGGGTAATTCTTCGGTTCCGATTTCAAGCAAGTATTTTTTCATGACCACTATATCCAATTGCAACACCTGGCTCGGCGCGCTTTTCTACAGTGCGCCAAGCGAAATCACAATTATAGAACGACAACAATGGTCTGATGGAACTACCCGAAATGCCTCACTTAGCATATGATTAAATTTTGAAAGAGCTCCGACCTTTACTACCCATGAAAACACGACTGATAATACCGATTCTGACCTTTGCACTAAGCGCCAGCTTCTTCTTTGCAGGCTGCATAAAGAAGGGTGGAAATGAAATCGAGGTCCCCGAAGAGAAGGGCCCGAAGTGGGGATTCATCAACCACAGCGGTCAATTCGTCATCAAACCTCAGTTCCGCAGGGTTAAGCGTTTCACCGAAGGTCTTGCCGGGGCGGACTTAAATGCCCGCTGGGGCTTTATAAATGACAAGGGCGTTTTCGTCATTCCGCGGAACTATGAAGATGTTAAGCCATTCTCGGCGGGCTATGCCTGCGTCGAGTCCGCCGGACACTGGTATGTGATCAACAAGCAAGGACAGATTCTCTGGCCGGCTGGACCGACCGTCACCAACATAGGATTTCCGCACGAAGTCGATGCCGACGCTGAGGATCACGCTGTTGTGGTGCCTTACTTCGACGAAAAGGCTAAGAAGTGGGGCTTCCATGATTTCGGTCCGAACGGCAAGGGTGAAATCCAGCCCCAGTGGGATAACGTCAAATATTTCAATGATGGACTTTGTCCGGTTCTTTCGGCAAAGGTCGGAAAATGGGGATTCATCAATAACACCGGCACGGTGGTTATCGACTACAAGTTCGACGATGCCTCCGCTTTCAAAAACAGAGTTGCCGAATGCATGATGGGCGATGATTTCGTTTGGGTCGACAAGATCGGCACGATCGCGCGCAAATCCAGGCTCGAATCCATCCACCTGTTCAGTGATGAGTTGGCGCTGCAGCAAAAGCGCGGCAAGTTCATCTACATAAAACGCAATGGAGAGCCCGCCTTCAGAAAGCGCTTCCGCTTTGCTGACAACTTCTCGGAAGGTCTTGCCGTCATCCAGCCCCTGAGAAGCGGCAAACGAGGCTTCATAGACACGACGGGCGAGCTCGTAATCCCCGATGTCTTCGAGGATGCCCGCGGATTCTCCGAGCAGAAGGCTGCTGTTCGGGTCGATCCCGATAAATTCTTCCAGGAGTACAACGAAGATCTCTCGCCGAAACATCCGGTCAAGAAGGAAGAGGCAGTCGAGAAAACTGAAGCCGAGAAAGAAGGCGAAGAGCATAAGGAAGCCGGTACCCCAGGAGCTGATGAGAAAGGCGGCGAAGCCGAGCACAATGACAAGGCTGGCGGGACTGGTGAGAAATCGACTGAGTCCGGCAAATCGACCGACGCCGGCAAATCAACCGACGCCGGCAAATCGACCGAGTCCGGCAAATCAACCGAGTCCGGCAAGTCAACCGACACCGGCAAATCAACCGACACCGGCAAAGGCAAATCCACAGATACCGGAAAGTCGACGGGAGCCGGCAGCAAGTCCGACTCCACTGGAAAGGCAGGCACCAAAGATAGTGGCTCCAAGTCGGATAGCAGCACCAAATCGGGTTCCTCATCCAGCACCACAGGCAGTACTGTAAAAACCAACTCGACAGTGGTGCCGACACCAAGCAAGCACCAGGCAGTTGATGTAGAAAAATCAGATTAGCCGCCTGCAGAGCTTGGTGCTGTAATCTGAGGTAGTAGAGATCGCTTGATCGGGGACCGCGCGCAAAGCGCCAAGTCTGTTCTCAATTCATCAATTGGCTGCGCCGATGCAACGAAGAGCACACAGTCGATCGCAGGGTCGGTTTCTTCGGTACGAAACGCATGATGGACGAAGGGCTTTTATTGGCTTGCGAGACAGACTTATCGTCATATGACTATAGAAAATGGTCGAATCCTATCGTCATATGACGATAACGCAAGGGGTTTTGTTGAGTTCCCAGACAGGCTTATCGTCATATGACTATCAAAAATGGTCGAATTCTATCGTCATATGACGATAAAGCAAAGGCTTTCGACACTTATTTTATGCTGAGCAAAATGCATCCGTTTCTAAAAATCACCCATCTTGATCATCCACCGGCTCACCTGTCCGCCGAGCTAAAACTAAACCGATATCGGTTTAGTTTTTCATTGCCTGGTACGTGCTCGATTTTTGACGAGGCCAAAAATCGCCATTTCTGGCCTCGTACACGAGGCCGCGACCGCAAAAATCGCACTGTATTAGTGTCAACGGCCTCGGCAACGAGACCAAAAAGGGCAGATTTTGGCCTCGTCAAAAAAAGTACTGCCGAGCCAGGTTCGCTTTAGCAAGCGAGGCGAACTTGGGGCAGTGGGAACCTTGTTCGTTCCTTTCAGTCTCTGCTCTAGCAATAGATTATTCTGACGAGGTATGGATTATGTTCTTCGCACGAGGAGAGCGAGCCGCCCTGATTATCGCGATGATCATCTTCGCGATTGTGGGTCTATTTCAACTCTGGCGCGCACTGATACAACTTCCGGTCATTGTTGGCGATTTGCCGGTCCCTCCCTGGCTCAGCATCGTTGTCGGCATCATAACGCTGGGTATGGCGGCTTGGTTAGGTACCGTATTGAAAAGACACCGCTCGACATGAGTGAGGCACTGCATATGGTGACATGTTCAAATAGCTATTTTAATGGGTTTCTTGATGATTTCCTCGGCCCGGTACTTGGCACCATCTGCGAAGATGGGTCTGTAACGGTATCGGAAGACGAGCAGGAAGTGAAGATTGTCTGCGAGTTGCCCGCAGAGCAACAGAAAGGAATCCAATTGAGCTTATCGGGAAAATTCTTTTCAGTGAGAATTCCCAAGGCAACGCATTACGGGCGAAAACAGCAAAACGCATAATAATGGGCGGAATAATTCGGCTCCGTATGGCAAAATGAAGTCGTTTAAAAGCGACTCGAATAAACGTCCATGTCATCCATCTCAATTCAAATTCGAATCCAGTGCAAGACACAATTCGGTTTTAAAAAACTAATTTCTGCCGTCTCTGCCGTTTTTCTCTGGCTGACGATCGCTGGTCTTGCTGCCCCCGCACGAGCGGCTGAGCCGAGCAGCTATACATATGCGGGTCTGGAGTATTTCGGATCATCACAAATGACACGCCAGGAAGTTGAGTCTGCACTGCACCTCAAGCCGGGCGCCTCGAGCAAAGCCGTAGAGAGAGCCGCTGAGAATTTCAAAGCCAAGATAGACAAATCGAGGCTGATGGCTAATGTTGAGATTGTCAGCGATCCTCCCGACAGGTTGTTTGTCGTAATAGACTTCATCGATCCTTGCGGCGCCGGGATGCCTTATCGGTCTCTTACAAACCCGCACCATGTCATGACTAAAAGCGAGAAGCCGGAGATGCTGCTCAGGCAGCTTCGCGAACGTCTGGCATACCTGGACGAGCAAGGACGGGCTTGGTCTGACTCCTATCCTGGTGGAGTGCGCATGTTTTCCGATGAGGCAGCCAATCAAATCGTCAATGAGCTGCGCAAGTACGGTCAAGTTATGAGAGAAGAATGGCTGGAAACGGTCGCGTCCGACCCGGATGCGCAACTGCGGTGCCAGGCAATCGAGTTGCTCAATTGGGGCGGACAATACGTTGACACAAGCGCGCGGCTCATAGCTTCGCTGGACGATACGGATCATCGAGTCCGGGGCAGTGTTGTGCGATTCCTCTTCCCACGCATGAGTCAGTTGCCCGATGAGTTTCCCTGGACCCAGTTCGCCGCGGCACTTACCAGACAGATGAAGAGACCGTCGCATGAGGACCGCGTCAAGTCGATCAGCGCGCTATTGTTGTTAATGAAGCTGAAACCGTTGTTGATTGGTCCAATTATGAACGCCTGTCAGAAAGATGCGGAGCGGTTCTCCAAAGATAGCCAGATCACGACATTGCGGAAACTATCCCGTGAGATGCTCATGGTTTTCGCACAACCCCTGCCAAGGCCGCCGGCACCGATTATTCCAGAACCCGGATTCTGAGCCGTT
>JAJPJO010000299.1 GCA_021324135.1 Pseudomonadota bacterium | reverse complement strand
ACGTTCGCTCTACTCGTCCTTCGCCTCAAAACGGTACCCAACACCGTGGACGGTGGCGATAATGGAGGGTGACCCCGGCGTATCAAGCTTCTTCCTGATTCTCTTGATACACGTGGTGACAGCATCGGCGGTGGCGTCCGACTGCGACTCCCAGACGCGATCCAAAATTGTATCCACGCTGAAAACCTGGTTGGGATGACGCATAAAGAAATCAAGCAAGGCGAACTCCTTCGGCAGAAGCTTGATTTCTTTATCGTTTTTCCACACTTTATGATTGTTGCGATCGAGCAGGATATCGCCCACTCTGCCCTGGTCGACAACCCGCCCGCCTGGTCGGCGCAGCAAAGCACGCACTCGGGCGGACAGCTCCTTCATGTGGAACGGCTTAGTCAGGTAGTCATCCGCACCGGTATCCAAGCCCATCTCTTTGTCGTTGATTGCATCGCGGCCGGTTAGCATCAAAACAGGCGTCGCCCCTCGGCCGTTGCGAAACTCGCGCAAGATCTGCACTCCGGTTATGCCGGGCAGCATCCAATCGAGGATGATCAGGTCGTATTTGTAAAACTTGAGTTTTTCAAGTCCCTCTTTACCATCTGCAACATGCTCGACCTGATGGTGTTCGAAAGTCAGCCAATCCCGCAGCATCTTGGCCAGTCCCAGGTCGTCTTCAACAATCAAAATCTTTGGCATGAGCAGCTCTTCGTTTAATCAAAATCTGTTGCAACAAGATTCTCGAGGCGCGAATAGATTGTAGTCGATGCAGATTTATTTATCTAACGCGGCTTGGCAAGCCAAGAGGATCGATGGAATTGCAGCCTCTTATGCCGCCAGGGAGCGGTTTTTCACCACTCCGCCAGCCCTTCCAAATTCCGATGAAGCTTGATGTCAGAGATTAAGAACATGAAGAAACTCAGATCATGAAGCAATACTCTGAGTCAAAGATTGAAGGTGTCTTTGGCAATTGACTAAGTTTTGTTGTCTTTCCAATACACGCTTGAGTTCTTCTTCTCAACTCCCTGTCAGCTCCGCACCAAATGCAGTATCAGACGGATCCGACCGTCTGGACGGCTGCGGGGCTCCTATAATTGAGAAGTTGAGCTTAGCGCTAAGGAGAGCATCCAGGTATCGGTGAGCTTTCGGGACATTGGAAGCTTACCGGTGAACGTTCAATCAACGCGGACGAACTATTCCGCAAAATGGAGGTTCTACATGAACTCTGAACAACAAACCTTCTCCGCCGGACTTGAAGGCGTCATTGCCTGTGCGACTCGCTTGAGCCATGTGGACGGCGAGGCCGGGCGCTTGATTTTCTGCGGGCACAACGCTGTCAATCTGGCTACCACGCGAACAGTCGAAGAAGTTTGGTTCCTCCTCCATCACGGCAGATTGCCTGATGAGACGGAGCTGGCTTCGTTCAAAGCCAAGATTGAAACGCTTGGCGCGCTGTCGGACAAGGAAGTGACGCTGGCGCGAACCCTGCGTGCCGGTGAGCCCCTTTCGGCTTTTCGCACCGTCTTGTCCGCCATCGCATCGGCACGCGGCTACAAGCCCTGGCTCAATCGCGATCAGGCGGTCGTGGAAGAGGAGATCTTGGCCCTGTCCGCGCTCGCTCCGCAGATCGTCGAGGTCATTCACGGCGATCGCGCGCCGCTCAGCAAGGAGGGCAACAACGGCTACGCCGAGCGTTACCTCTGGGGATTAACCGGCAGCCAGCCCAACGCCGACTTGACGCGCGCGCTGGAGACCTATCTGATCCTGACCATCGATCACGGGCTCAACGCCTCGACCTTCGCCGCTCGGGTGACGGCATCGACGGGCGCGGATGTGGGCGCTTCGCTCACCACCGCTGTCGGCACGCTCTCCGGTCCGCTTCACGGCGGCGCACCAGGTCCGGTTCTCGACATGCTCGACGCCATCGGCACACCCGAGAACGCTCGCCCCTGGGTCGAGCAGGAACTGGGCGCCAAGCGCCGCATCATGGGCTTCGGTCACCGCGTCTATCGCACCGATGATCCGCGCGCCATTACGCTGCGTTCCGTGGCCGAGAAGCAGAACGGACCGCGCATCACACTGGCGCGCGTGGTCGAGCAGGAGGTACTGGCTGCCCTCGCCGCACACCAGCAGCAACGGAGCGCCGAGCAGGGCAAACAGAAACGCCCGCTGCGCACCAACGTCGAGTTCTGGACCGCAGTGGTGCTCGAGCACGTCGGCATTCCGCGCGAACTCTACAGCTCGACCTTCTGCACCAGCCGCATAATCGGTTGGGGTGAGCACATCCGCGAGCAACTGCAGAACAACAAGCTGTTCCGCCCGCTCTCGGTCTACAGCGGCCCTCCGGTGAGCGAGTAAGCGAATCCGGCTTCACTGCAACTGACTAACCCACACTGCAATGCGCTCGCAGCCGGCACAAGGTGAAACGACCGTAGACCTTGTGCTGGCTGCCCTTTTTAATTCTGGTATCATTCGTGGCGCTTCTGCTACTTTGCGTAATAGACAGGATGGCTTGCGCTTCCCGGCGCTCTGATGTTCCAGCCTGAAGCAGATAGCGCGCCCTGGTGAACCATTCACAGGTATAACAGCTCAGCCCGATCAAAGTAGAACACCGTAAGCTCCGCCATGGGATTCCCACCACTTCGATCAAAAGTGAGAACAAAGAAACCGGTCGCCACCACTTATTTAAGCAAAGAGACCTCGTTAGGTTGAGGTATCTGCTCAACAATTTTTCAGCGTTCAATCAAAAACAAAACGTCGCTCACTACTCATGGTATTTCCAAGCCAGAACGCTGGCTGGATCATTTCATTGATGCACCACCGGCTGCATGAAGATCGACACGATGGCAGTCGGAAAGAAAGGAGTCGCAATGTCACAAGCAATGAATTGCACACGGTGCGCATGCGGAAACGAGCTCCCACTCAGCCGTTCCAAACAGCAAAGCTTCTTAGTCGGGTTGTTGGTCTATCCGCTCGGCGACCTGAGCGCCCAGCTTATTCTCGGACAGGTGGACCTTCTGCGTTTGCTGATCGTTGCATTGGTAGGCGCTACCCTCTATCGATTTGAAGTTCCAAGATGGTTCGCCTGGCTCGACCGGATCGCCATCAGCCAATCGACCGTGGTTCGGTTTCCAGTGCTGCGGCGACTGGTCGCACGTCCGGCTCAGGCGGATTCCGGCATGCCTTTGAACTGGCTCGGCCGCACCCTTCTTGCCATGGCCTATTTCAATCCGCTCTGGATTGCCAGGCACATCTTTTTCATCAGGCTGCCCGGCAACCTGCTTCACTTCAGCCTCGGGGCAGCGTTGCTTGCCGCAATCGCAGCCGGAGCCAAGTCTTTCCTCGTCAACGCACCATTTGCGGTGCTCGGCAATTACATCGTTCAGAACCACATCACGCGGAAATGGCGCTTTCTCGGCAGCGCAGCCTTGAGCGGCATTCTGGCTTGCATATACGCGCTGGAGTCGGTGCTGTTCCGCTAGAGCAATCGATCAATTACCGTTTCTCAAATCAAAAAAGGAGTGTATGACATGAAGCTGTATTTTTCTGGAACGAGCAGTATCTTAGTGCTTCTCAAGTTGATGGAGCTGGCGCTCGATCGGAACGTCAGGATTCCGCCACTGACCGCCGTCGTTCGAAACGAGGGCGGCGAGCTGGTCAGATACACCGGTTTCTTTCCCCTCGGGTTTGGTTCATTCATCAACGCCATTCGCGTCTCCGGTGAGTGCTTCGATGGCCCCGAAGACGTCTCCTTCTTCTGGAGTGGTGATGAACCGTCGCAGCGCGCCGGCGGAAGGAGCTATCTCGAATCAGTCGAGCTGCTTACCGAAGCTGGTGAAGTCGACAGTGCCGGCAATGTGTTCCCCGATGGCAGACTCGACCGGCTCTTCAAGGAACCCGTCGGTAAATGGCGAGAGCTGCCCGAGAATGCTCAGTTCACCTATCTAGTTCAGGCGTAGTCCGGCAGGTCCTCGAAGCAGAGGCAGCAGAAGGATCAGTTTCTGATCCACCCCCTGCTGCCACCCACATTGTCTACTACGCCATTTCGCAGTCTGATCAGCGGCGCGACGGCGCCGCGTTAATGCACCGCCAGTAGTATCAATCGCGATCATCGCCAATCGATGAAAATTGAACCAATCGCTTCGCACACTCGGCTCTAAGCAGTTCCCATCTTCTTGGGCAGGGTGAACCAGAATCGGCTGCCGCTTACTCCGTCGCTGTCGACACCTATTTTGCCGCCATGTCGTTCCACTATCGCCTTGCAGATCGCAAGCCCAAGACCACTTCCGCCGCGCTGGCGCTCATCGCTGATGTCGACCTGCCGATAGCGATCGAAGATCACCTCGCGCATCGAAGCGGGAACGCCGCGACCGATATCCTCGATGCTGATCTCGATGTAGTCTTCCATCAGACGCGAAGCGACGGTAACCTTGGCGTTTTTCGGCGAGAACTTCACTGCATTCGACAACAAATTGACGATAACCTGAACGATGCGGTCGCCGTCAGCCAGCACATCAAGGTCATCTTGCGCCTTCACCTCGATTGCCACTTCCTGTTGCTTTGCAAAACCTTCCACCGATGCGATCGATTTTACGATTAACGATTTAATCGGAACGTCGCTCATGTGCAGCTCAAGGGCACCCGATTCCATTTTGTCGATATCGAGCAAGGCGTTTACCAGATTGATCAAACGCTCGACGCTAACCTCCGTTATCGACAGACTATGTAAGCCCTCTTTGTTGAGTTTCCCGTAGGCACCGCTGTTAAGCAGTTCGAGAAAGGCTGACAGCGAGCTCAGCGGCGTGCGCAGATCATGCGACACCATCGCCAGAAAGTCCCGCTTCAGCTGGTCCATTCGCTTCCGTTCGCTGATATCGTGCACGACGCAGAAAAGCGCCTTTTCCGCTTCGGACCAGTGCACCGACCATTGCATATCCTTGAGTGAGCCGTCATGAGTTTTGATGCGATTATCAAAGCTGCCTGTAGTACCGGCTTGCGTGATCTCTTCGATGCGCGCGATCGTATGCTCGCGGTCCTCCTCAACCACCAGATTAATCAAACGGGTGCCCAACAAAGCATCGGGATCATGTCCCCAAACGGCATAGGCAGCCAGATTGACTGCGACAAATCGACCATCTCGATCGAGCGAGCAAATTACATCGACGGCGTTGTCGATCACTGCCTGTTCCTTTCGCCGCGCCTCTGCCAACTGGACGGCCATCGAGCGCAGCGTTTGATCGACCAAGGCAATCTCATCGCTGCCGGTAATCGGATAATTGAGAGGCTGATTTGCAGCCAGTCTTCGCAAATTATCCATGAGGATGGTCAGACGCCTCGAGGTGCCCTGATTGAAGTAAAGCAAGAGAGCGACGGCGATGAATACGTTTAAAAACAGTCCGGCTCCTATCCAGGTCATGATCGCCTTGCGCGTCTCGGCTTGCTCGCGCCGTTTTTGCGCCTGTATCTCTTGCTGCTCCTTGACCAGGCTATTGGCTGCGGCAAACAAGCTGTCCATGTCCTTCTGCATGGACGCATACACCTTTACTGCCGCAATGCGATTGCCTTTTTCAAACTCGACATTGGCATTCCAAATGGCGTCCATGAAACGAAGCCATTCTTTGTTGATCTTCTCGAATGATTTGCGCTCCGCCGGATGATCTTGCACAAGATCCCTCAATCGCAACGCGTCTTTTCTTATCTCATCGTTGCCCGCGCGAAAACGCTCCTTAAAGGCCTTGCTGCCAGTGACATGATAAACAACGCTGGTTGTGCCCGTATTCAACAGTGCTTGAAGTAATCGGTTTGCTGCAGCCGCAACATCATGTGCATGCGCCTCGTGAATGCGCTCGCGCTCGACCTGTTGCATCATATTGACCAGAACGGCAACGAACACGATCTCGAAGACGAGCGGGATCGCAACTAGTATCGTGGCTTTTCGGCTCAGGGTTAAACGCATCGACTTCCTTATACCACGCGGCAAGAATAAAGCTATACGAAAGCATCCGCTCTAAACGCATCAGAATCGCCCTGGCAGCCAAACGAATCGCACCGCATTCAGTGTCACTCGACGGCTTCACTTAAAATACCAGAACGTTCTGCCATGGTTGACGCAGACCGCGCGGGAGTCCAGGTATAACAGTGCGCCCGGATTCAGGTATAACACCGCTAAGCGCGCGAACGCCAAGTTCACAAAGACTTAAAACTAATATTGCACTTCTTTGCATTAATTGAAGCTCTTTAGATGCTTTCGATAGTGTTGGGCGCTGTCTTTACCTGTAACTGTTACATCTGGACATCAAGACTGAAGAGTCGAACATTTCTGCGATTTCAATAAGATTATCGAACACGCGGGCGACTGATGTCACCACGTTTAGTATCACACCGCGCCGATGCTCGCTGCGAGACAGGCGCAAACGACGGCAAGATCACGCACGGCTGCATGCAGCGCGGGCGATACACATGGAGGTTTTTATGAGTGCCCTGAAAGCACATGAGAACGATCTGGCAGCCGCCGGCTCGCCAGGCGAAAGAGATCCCGAAGTCGAGCAAGACGAAGCCGAATTGGGAGATGCCGAAGCGGTCGCTGCCGAACCGGAAGATGCCGAACCGGATGCAGTGGATTTGCAACTGCTGGAGAGCGTTGATGAGGAGGAAGAAGCCGAAATCGACGCCGACCACACGCACATCGAGCGCGACCCTGTCGCTTACTACCTTCGCATGGTCGGTCAATTCCCCCTCTTGAGCAGCAAGGAAGCAGAGTGGGAGCTGGCTGCACTGGCCAAACAGCCTGGCGCCGCCGGAGAGCGAGCCAAGGAGCGGTTCGTGAACGCGAACCTGCGCCTGGTCGTATCGATCGCCAGGAAGTACCTGTGGAGCGGTGTGGACTTTCTCGATTTGATCCAGGCCGGCAACATCGGTCTGATGAAGGCGGTCGACAAGTATGAAGTGGAGCGCCAGCTCAAATTCAGCACCTATGCAACATGGTGGATCAGGCAAGCCATCACTCGCTACATAGATGATTGCGGGCGTTTGATCCGCGTTCCAGTGCACATGCAGGCGTTAGTGAACAAAATGCGGCGCGCCCAAAATCGAGACCTGGACAGCGAACCGACCCTGAAGGCAATAGCTGCCGAGCTTGGCATCGACGAAAAGAAAGCGAAAAAGGTTTTGGCAGCATCGCTTCTGGAGCCGATTTCGCTTGAGACGCCGGTGCATGGTGATAGCACCTTGACCCTTGAGGATGCGCTCTCGAATGAAACCTTTTGCGCCATAGACAGCTCCGTTTTCACCAACGAATTGCAGGAGCAAGTAGCGCAAGCACTCAGGATGCTGAGCGAAGAGCAGCGACTGGTGATCGTCCTGCGCTTCGGATTGTTCGGCAATAAGGAGCACACACTCGAGGAGATTGCCCAGCGCCTCGGCTGTACCCGCGAGTGGATCAGGCAGTTGCAAAAACAAGCAATTGCCCTACTCAAGGAAGAGGGCTCCGATCTGCGCACTTTGCTGGGCTGATCGCCGGCAAGTCGAACAATAGCCGGCTGCGGGCTAAACGCCTTTCGTCAGTTTGGTCGCCCCAGTTAAATTTGACTGCGGCGGCCGCGTTGTTTGTTTTTTGGGACGCGCACGAAGGATTATCGGCTTCCTCAGCCTTTAGTCGCTCGCTTCGCGTCCCCATGCGGTGGCCTTTCATAGCCACGAATTGGGCGCAATGGCGCCCCCAACTGTTCGGGAGAACCGTCTCTCGAGCAGTTTAACCCAGTCGCGAGACTGGCTTAGCAAGAGAACCTATGACACCTCTAGATGATCGTCCAAACCACAATTCCCCGAATGGCTCTCAAAATTCGAATCCGTTCGAGGACCTAATTTTCTCAATTTGCGCCGCCATTGCTCTTGCTCTCTGGGGCCTCACGACCAAACGGCTCTTGCTGGGCACCTACCGGATCAGTCGAACCTTCAACGACCAGGAGGTCCGGCAAACAAATGTGTTGAACACTTCGATCGGCACTGCGCTTGCGCTCATCGCCGGCATTGCAGTCGGCTACAACCTCGGCTGGATCGACAACCAGAGCTTCTGGCACTGGGCACTATGGAGCCTGGCCGCCAGCGCGGTAACAGCAGTGTACATCTGGACCACGGTGTATATGCTGGGAGCCAGGTATGCATTCAAAGGCTCGAGACGCCTCTGGTCGTACGTGAACATCGATGCGCAGAGTCTGCCTTACTATGCCCGGCGCAACGGCAAGTACAATCCGGCGTGGCTCTCGAAGCTTCTGCTCTTTCTGGCAAGAGCAGCGCTCATCATCGCGTCGCTTGATGCGATTTACCTGGTCGCTTGCCACATCCAGGCACATCAGCACGGTTGGAACTGGCTGGGCCAACTCTGCAGCATCGTCGTTCCACTTCTTCTGTTCGTCGCTATGATCGCGGCTCTCCGATTGATCGCCAGCTTTAGCGGCTGGCTGGTCTTTTGGTTGCTGGTCTCGGGCGTCATTGCTTATTTCTATTATCAGAAAATATGCAATGCCTTCGCGCTTGGGTTCTACCATAACCTCACAGGTGGTGCCTGGGGTCCATGGGGCTACGTGCCCGGAGCAGTGGCCGGCCTGGTGTTTGCTGGTATCGTGGGCGGTGGCTTGTGGTACGCCCTGTCGAACCTGCGCATCCGCCTCATCGCAGGCGCCGCCAGCATTGCCGCCACCTGGTACTTTGCCGCAGCAACCAATAGAGTGGTAAGCATCATTCCACTGGGACACTTCGGTTTAATCGCACCGGCTTTGCCCTGGTTCGCCTATGCCCTTGAGAGCTTCATCCTCGGGGGCTTCGTTTTCCCGATAGTGCACATCATCATCTCGCACGGGATACCCAAACTCAACATCTTCCAGTTGGCGCGAAAGACTTACAAGGAGCCGCGCGGCGGTTACCGTGAGTTCTTCCTACAAGCGCTCAACATCATCGCTACTGCTTGGGTGATTTGGTTCGGTCCAGAGCTTCTTCGCGCCCACAGCGGCTATTCCAGTCCCTGGATCATCTACCCTCTGACGGGCGCCGCGGCTCTGTTCAGTTACGTCGCTCTCGGCAGCATCCTTGATATTACCGGCGTGTGGATCTTCGGCGCTGCCGTTTCTACATACGGCGGCTTCCGGGCATTCGCGCTCTATGAAGCTCACTACAAGCTCTTCGGCTGGTGGGGCGCCCTTGCCGCTGCCATCATCGGCACTCTGGCTTGTTTCTATCTCCTGTTTCCCGTTGCCTACCTCATCCTCCGCTGGTTGCTCGATCGCAGGTGGCTGGCTCAGGCGGCGCGAAACAAATTGGTAGATACGCACGAACGAGTCTGCGACGCACTCTGGACGGTCTGGGATGAGCTGTTTGAAGCAGCCGACAAAACGTACAGAGACCGAACTCCCTATCGCGAAGTCGCTGTTCACCTGCTCAACTTCGTGGTGGCGCTGGCGGTGCTGTCCGGTTCTTTCTGGTACGCTCAGCGGCTTGGACTACCCACCTGGCTGAGCGCTCCAATCGCAGTAATCTTGACGATGACCTCCTTTGGTTTAGTCGGCAAGGCGCTTCTGCGCTGGGGCATGCGGCCGGTCGGTTTCCTTCTTGGATCAATCGCCGGCGTCCTCCTCGGTGTAGCGATTCACGGTGGCCAGCCTGCGCACTGGGGCGGCTATCGCTACATCCTCTCTTTCTTCGGCGGTCTCTTCGGCGCTGCAATGATGTACTCAGTCATCTTCCCATGGCTGTATGTCTTCATGCGCGCCGGGATCAATGAGACCGATCCCGAAACCTGGCTGCGTCCTGCTTTGATTGGTTTCTACGAACGGTATTCAAGTTTCTTCGGACGATTCCGCACGAAGTTCCTCTACAAATACCGGCTCTTCCAATCTCGGCTCGAGCAAGCTCGCACCCGCTTTGAACAACGGTACGCTCAATTCCAACAGCGTTTGAACAGGCGAACCTAGACATCGCGGGCTGGCATGGAGGAACGGGTTGGGGTCCAGGTTTGTTTTAACACCTCGATTCACGGACTCGTTTCTCCATGATCCAGTGCCGACTTTCTAACAGCGCCGCGTCTCACTATAACCCCTAGTATCAATGGCGACTACCTGGTGTGGGTCGAATTCGTGTGCATGTTGTCGCTCCTTGTTTCGGTTTTTCCTTTCCCAAAAAACTTTCTGGCACCACCGGCAGTATCACCAAGCCAAGCAGCGCGAGTGATTATCGTGTGGGCTGTGATGTCCATTTCAAGTCTGGTGTGGCCCACAAACGCACAATCTCCCGCGATGGCTTTTCTGGCGGTTTCTACTATGAGCAGCGCTTTCTTGCGCGTGTGTTGTTTGGCAAGAACCAGAGATGGCAAGGCTCTGCGGGACTGTTTCCGGCATTAAGCAAATCGCTCATCTGTCCTTGTTTAATGCTCGTCTTCTCTGGTAGCAAGGGTTATCCATTTCCATCTTGTGCAGCAGGAGATTCACTTCAGAACCAAAAAGTGATCAACTCATTCGAGCTTCTTCCAGTGACGAACAGTTGCTCGCGATGATCTCCTCTTGCAAATGGACATGGCTACTTGAAGGCACAACCGAAGGCTGCGCATCCCTGTGCTCCTTTGGTTGTGTTCAAGACCGGCAATAGAAAATGCCACATCGCATAGCATGATTGGAGTGTATCCCATGAAAAAGACGCGCGTAATCGCGCCCCTAATAGCCGCCACCCTCACCTTGGGGCTGACGGCTTTCCTGCCGCTCAATGACTTTTACGCGGCAAGAGCAGCCCAGGAAACCAGCCCACAAGAATTCAGCGACGGGCCAGACATCTACTATTCGGCCTTAGAAGCTCTGGAACAGTACCACGTATGCTTGTCAGACGCACCACCGCAGACATGCGGAGCGTTCACTAATCGCGACGTTCAATTGAAATGGAGCGAGGAGTGGGCAAACAAGCACGCCAACGATCACGTGCTTGATACTGAGGCGGGGACAGACAGAGCTGTAGAAGAGCTGATCTTGAGCCTCGGTCAGCGCTTTGACTATTACTATCGGCCTGCTGAGGCGCAGCAAGAAGTAGAGCGGTTCGATGCCAACCATGTCGGCATTGGCGCAGAGGTCCATCAAAAAGGCTTCGCCAAAGCCATTTTGAAGCTGCTTGCCGAGGCTGAGAAGACCAATACGAAAATTGATCCAGGGCGGATCAAGGAGCTGGCACTTCTCAGTGAAGAGCGTCCGCTCGAGGTAGTGAAACCAGTCCAAGATGGCCCGGCCGCCAAAGTCGGCTTGCAACCCCGGGATGTGATCTCAAAGATCGATGGCAGATCTTTAAACGGCATGACCGAGAAGGAAGCGGTCAAACTTCTGCGTGATGCCGAGGGCACTCACGTTGTCCTGACGGTATTGCGCAGCGACGGCCACGGCGGCACGAGTGAAGTTCAATTTGACGTCGTGCGCGGCAGAATGATCGACCATGTGGTCGAGTCATTGGACCTGGGCGATGATGTGCGTTGGATCAAGCTCAGCGACTTCATCTCCAAGAACGCAGAAGAGGAGATGGCCCGGGCTCTGACTGAAGCAAAGCACTACAAGGCAATTGTTGTGGATCTGCGCAACAATCCCGGCGGTAGGTTGCCCGGCGCCGAGATAATCAGCAGCTATTTCCTGAACAGCGGTCCGCTAACAACCGTCGTGTCAAGGAAATTCGACCACACTGCTGAACTTCGCGTTCTACTTCAGCCCGACTTCGGCTGGATTGTCCTGAAGAATAGCGGCAATCCGGAGCAGGTCCAAGTTCGCAAAATCAAGCGCGATGCCGACGTCATGGTTGACGATTCTCAGTTGAGTATCAGGCCTGCAATGGTGCCTGAAGATCAAATCGTCATTGTGCTGATCAACGGCAACTCAGCTAGCGGTGCGGAGTTCGTCGCCAAATTTCTCCAGGCGAACCATCGCGCCACCGTGGTTGGTGTGAACTCACGCGGCAAAGGGGTCGGACAAACCTACATTCGGCTGCCCCGCAACCGGGTTCTTCACATCACCAACTTCGAGTTCCTACCAGCTGGTCAGCCTGTGGACTGGGAGGGAGTGATTCCAGACATAGAGGTACAACAGGTTGAGCTGGATGATCCCGACGAGCTTTTGTTTGATCTGAGCAAGGACAATCAGCTGGCTGCAGCCAAGCAAGCTGCTCTCGACGCCATCGCCAAGAAAGCAGCTGAGCAAAAGAAACGCCTGGAGATCAGAACCGGCAAGGAGAAGTACTTCAAGAAAGAACACCAGCTGTTGCTTGAGCAGCTGAAATAAGATGAGCACTGCTACAGCAGCGCATCTGACACGAGGCACCAGGGGCAGGTGTCTCGTTTCCGGCTGTCATCTGGGGAGAGCGCGTTTGCGGCATTCGTTTTAAATCCCTGACGAGCAAAGAGCAAAATGCAGGGTATGATACCTGAGCATGCCCCGAAGCCAGCAAGATTCTCGCCCCTTTCTGCAGCGACTGATGAAAGCGCTGCGATTGGTGCGCGTGTTAGTCATGCAGTTCAGGGTATTTCTCATCTGCAGCAATGTAGCCTTCATTGGCTCCGCCTTGATGCTCTATTTCTTTTATCCCTTACAGGAACTTCCAAAGGCGCAGCGTTCGTTTCTAGCCATCGCTTATGACACTTTGCAGATGACATTTTTTCAGACGCCAATCCCTTTTGTGGATGATTGGCGGCTGATTCCAGTTTTTTTCGGCTTGCCGGTCCTGGGTCTTATCGTCATAGCCGAGGGCGCCGTGCATTTAGGGCAACTATTATTTCAACACAGAACTTATTCAAGGGAGTGGCAGGACATGCTCGCAGCAAGCTTTCAAAATCACATCGTTGTGGCAGGTCTTGGCAATGTGGGCATTCGCGTCGTGCAGCAATTGAGACGCGTCGGTGAGGAAGTCGTCAGCATTGAAAACAATTCCGAATCAGCGTTTCTTCCTGAACTGGAGAAGATGGGTGTTCCCGCCATTATCGGTGACGTTCGCAACTCGCAAGTTCTAGAGAAGTCCAGCATCAGAAAGGCGAAGGCTTTTCTAGCCGTGACCGACAATGATCTGGCCAACCTGGAGGCAGCGCTGTCTGTGCGGGAGTTGGATCCCAATATCCGCATCGTCGTTCGCATGTTCGATCAGCGCCTGGCTGCAAAAATGCAAAAGTCGTTTGCTGTCAATTGCGTGTTTAGTACCTCTGCTCTGGCGGCTCCGGTTTTCGCTCAGGCGGCGCTAAGCTCGAACATACTTGCTTCCTTTGAATTCGGCGGCGCGATAGTCAACGCCTTTCAGTTGACTATTGAACCAAGTAGCGCCTTGCTCGGATTGAAAATCGATCAGGTGCGCGCAAGCTATGAGGTTACAGTGATGATGCATCAACGCAACGGCAGCGTCGACTGGAATCCGCCACCGGATACGGTGCTGGACGCCGGTGATAAATTATTGATTATTGCGGACAATAAGAACATTCAGACCTTTATCTCAGTGGAGAGGTCGATTCTCTGTGAGCTCGATGTGAAGAATTGAGCGCGAGACTCTCAAGCGCTGCAATAACCTCACGAGCAAAGAGCAAAGAATTGCATTATTATAATCTTTAGTACCTACTATTATAACAAGTACGCTCAACCAAAAAAGAAAAGGAAGAGGCGCCGTGCGCCCCTCCCTCTTCCTGATGTTGCCAGGCGTTCGTTTACCAGTGAGGGGATCGCGCGTCGCTGGCGGTCGTCTTCGGT
>JAJPJO010000143.1 GCA_021324135.1 Pseudomonadota bacterium | reverse complement strand
TCGCCGGCAATTATGGCCATCTCCCTAATAACAAGCGTCATCCGTCTGAAGTTTTTCACCAGGGCACCCACTTCATCGCCACGATTCTCCTCAGGTAGATCCACATTCAGATCTCCCTCAGCGATCTTGGCGGCTGCGTCTGCCACTGTCTTTAGTGGCGCGGCGATGAGCCCGCTTATGTAGTAGCCCAATATCGCATTGAGGACAAGCGCGATCAGGAGGCTGAAGAGCAAAATACTTCTGGTTGTGCTGACGCTTTCCTTCGATTCCTCGACGGACTTTGACTCTTGATTGGTGGCGCTCTCGCCCAGTTGCTTAGTAAGGTTGCGCATCGTTTGATAGCGCTCCAACTGTTCACCCAGGTAGATCTTCATCGCTTCTTCTGTTTTCCCGGCCTCCATCAGAGGCAGGATGCGCCGTTCTCGAGTTTCCTTATAAGCCCGTCGAATATTCAGCAATTGATTGACTTTGGGCAGCTCCGCAGAATCCTTGTACAGATCTGAAATTTCATCCGTCAAACCGTTGAGATCGCTGATGTGCTCATTCAATTCGCGATGCCATAAATCGCGATCTTCCTTGTCCTTGACCAGAAGCAGCGACATCTCCGCGGCATAGGCACCATTCTCATGATTCCTGTAAGACATCATGTCGAGCGCTTTTTTGAAGTCCCGTTCGTACAAGGTTTGCTGGGACTTCTGAATGACGTCGATTCCAAAATTTGCAGCGCAGATTACACCTACGAGCAAAAAGACATTCGATCCCATAGCCAGGATCAACTTTTGCTGAATAGGTCTATCCAGAAACCACTTCATCGACTCCTGCCCTCCGCGATTGGTTACTGCCCCGCTTGTACTTGCTCTTGCACTAAAATTCGCTCGTCTTTAGTAATTTTTTTGACATCAAGAATGATTAGCCGATCGCCGGTTATGCCTTTTAGATAATGGGCACGAACACCTGTCAGCGTCGGCAATGTTGGTTCGATGGCAGAGGCTGGCACCAATTGGACGCCCATGATTGCATCGGCGAGAATACCAAGCTGCATAATCGAGCTTTGCAAGATGACGACTTTGTTGAGTTCGGTGATCCCACCTTCGGCAAGCTCAAAAAATTTCTTCAAATCAACAACTGTGATAATCTCGCCGCGTACGTTGATGATGCCCAGGACATAGGATGGTGTGCAGGGAAGCGGCGTATAGTCCTTAAGAGGAAAAATTTCCCGAACGAATGCCGTCTCGATGCCGTACTTTTCATTTGAGATCATGAATTGCACCACTTCAAGCGTCTGGGTTTGAGCGTCATCTTCGCGCGGCTCAACAGCCAAAGCCCTGGCTCTCTCTTCCAGGATTTCTCTTTTTCGCTTGTCGGTCTCGTTCATTTTGATACTACGGTTCGTTGACGATCAATCTGATAATTTCGCTGAGACGTCCAGCCGTTATTCCCCCAGACTCCGGCACGATATCCTCTCTACTATAACTCTGCAAACAACTTAAGGCACGCTGGAAGTGTTTCTTGGCATCTTTGAACTTTTCGGCTCGCTGCGCCATTTTACCCAGCGCAAAATGCGCCATGGCAAAGTCAGGATCGAGATAGAGCGCGCGTGTCAATGACATGGTTGCATCGGCAGTGGCACCTTCTTCCTGGAGTATAGTCGCCTGGAGATAATGCGCGGAGGGATTCAATTTATCAGCCGCAAGCGACTTCTGGCACCACTTGAGCGCCTGCTCCAGGTCGCCCAGATTGGCGAACGTGCGAGCCAGAAGAAGTAAGCTTTCCACACTTGTGTTGCCGGCGCCTGCATCGGCCAAAAGTCGGTCCGCCGCATCTCTGTACGCACCTTTCTCGTAGAGATTGAGTGCTTCGCTATAGTTGGTATCGGAAATGGTGCCGCCGTCCTGAGCCGGATTCGATTTTGGCGCTTCCAGCTTTATGCCATCAGGGGCGGTGCCGAAATTGAATTGAGGGCTGACCGAGCTTTTCGGCTGCATCGATTTTTTACGCCGACCCGCTTCCTTCGTTTTTCTTGGCGGTAAAGCCGGACGGTTGAAGGTGATGGCGGGTGGAAAGACAATCGGGCTTTCTAAATTTACGGCGGGTTTTTCGCTTGCCGCCAGGTTCGTCGTCACAGAAACAGACAGGTGGGCTGGTCGTTTTCGATAAACAATCGTGTCGTCGAATCTTTCGCTCGTAAATTGATCGAACAGCCAGTGCGACGCTTCGCACGGAGCGACGAAAAGCCACCCGCCTTCCACTAAACAGCGGCTGAGTTTATCGATCACCATTTTTGCCTGCTCGGGAGCCAGGTACATCAAGACATTGCGGCAGAAGATCACATCCATTGCATTGGTGCTGTTCAGCAGCGATGGATAAAGATCCTCCACGAGGTTCAAATAAAAGAAGTTGACGAGGTGCTTGATTTCAGAATTGAGCACGAAGCCGCCAGTCTCCGTTTCTTCAAAATATTGATTCAGCCAGGGCGGCGCATGCCGAAAGGACCATCGGCTGTAAGTGCGATCTTCGGCTTTCTTTAGAGAGCGAGGATTGATATCCGTTCCCAACAAAGTTATTTGCCAGGAAGGCAGCTCGGGGATATTCCTGCTCAGCGATATGGCTATGGAAAACGGCTCCTCACCTGTAGAGCAGCCGGCGCTCCAGATCTTGAGGCGGCGGTGGCTCGAGCTCCGATTGGCGACGAGATCGGGCAAGATTTGCTCCTCAAGGATTTTGAAAACGCCCGCATCCCGGAAGAAGTAGGTCTCGCCGATCGTCAGATGACTGGCGAGCACCTCGATGTGCTCTTTATCAAGCCCGGAGGAGAGCAGCCACTGCGCACACTTGAGTGGGTCGGGAAAACCTAAATCAGGAGCCGAGGCAATCACACCCCGCTGCAGCTCGGCAAAGCGAGAGGCGGGAAAATGCAATCCAGTGTATTGGACAACTACCTCACTCAGTTGCTCGAGAACGTCATCCGGAATTTTAGTGGTCATGCGTCGATAAACATGCAATTAAGGGCAGCATCAAGACTCTGTGCTTCTTCAAGCGACAAAAATCGGTTCACGTCATGCACGAGAACCAACCCATCTGGTAGTTTCAATATACCCTCGACTGATTCAAGACCCGGCACGATACCTTGAGAAGATACAAATTGCTCCGCCTCGCAGGCGGAAACGCCAATCACGGCGTCGACGATGAATGCCATGGTGCGCTCGGCGGTATGGGCAACGATAAGGTGATCGGAGACATCGAGCTCTTTTTCGGGCAGTCCCAAACGCCGCCTTATGTTCAGAACAGGGACCAACCGACCCTTAAAATTTATCACCCCGGAAACGTTAGCAGGCGCGTGGGGCAGAGGAGTTATCGCCACGGCGCGGACGACACGATCGACCGTTTCCAGCTTCAGTCCGAAGCGCTGGGCGTCAAGTACAAAAGTTAGAAGGTACGAACGATACATTATTAAGCGAACGGCTCATTGGTCCCCGTCTATTATGCCCTTTTTCCCAGCTGCTGACGATGGGCATTGCTCCTATCGAGGTATGGCACCACGATATTTTTATCGCAGTCAGCACTTATGCATAGCCATTCTCTGGTGTAAACTAGTGACTATGCTAGAATTTAGGGTTCTTTTCGCCTGAGCCTGCTTTCTGATAAACGAAGTCGAGCGTGCTTCCGGAGGCATTTTTGAAAATGAGAAAACGCAGTCGACTGATGCCGTTATTGATTGCCATCATAATGCCATCATATATAGTGCCCCCCTCTTCCTTTGCAGCCACCGGTGGCGGTGGCGGAGGTGGTGGCGGTGGTGGTGGCGGCGGCGGCGGCGGTTCAACGCCATCTGCATCAGCTCCGGCGGCGACCTCGACCCCAACGACAAGCAGCCCGGCACCGGTCATCACTCCAACAACAGGACCAACTGGTCCCGTCCCTGGCTCCACGCCCGGACTTACTTCGACTGATTTGACTCAACCGAAATTTCCGATGACAGATCAGATCGACGATACAACCATGAAATGGCAAGATCCCGGCACGGGTGACATTATTGCTGTGAATGATCCGATCTTGACACCGCCAGGCTTCCTCAGCTCGATGTATCCGAATGCCGGGAAGGATGGTGAGCCTACAATCGAGCAAATCTGGCAAACATACTTGGGACGTAGCGAGAATGATCTGGTGCACCCTCCCGCCTTTGGCAAGCAGGTTAGCAATCATACCTGGTTGCAAATGAATGCAGGCCAGCCTCTCTACTTTATTAAGTCATCCGGAATCGACTGCCCTGTCGCGACAGCTGATCTAGCAACCCTTGAGGGACCGAATTGGTATGCTGGATATGGGAAGGTTAAGGTCTTCGAATGGACTCCACCTGCAGGCGGCGTTTCCGTCACACATCTTGCTAGCGTCGGCGGTAGTGGCGGAGGCGGCGGCGGTCCTGCTGGAGGGGGCGGCGGACCTGCTGGAGGGGGCGGCGGATCAAACGGCCCCGACGATGGGCCCAATAATGGTCCAAACCCAAACCCAAACCCAAACGGTCCAAACCCAAACCCAAACGGCCCAAATAATAACGGCGACAATGGAAAAGGAGGCGGCGGGGGCTTTAAAGCTGACGATCAATACAAAACTGGAGATCAGATTCTCGGCAATGCCGGCAAGGTTTACCACAGTGCTGGAGAGGCGCTAAAGGCCTGGGCGCAGGACGTTCTCGGTCCATCGCGGGGATCCAATCTTGAATTTGCAGGCAAACTTTATCAAACCAAGGACGGCTGGTCATATACGCCATCAGTAGGTGGCAGTGAGGGTAATTCAAGGCCGCAGGCAATGCAGTCTTGGGCCAACGACCATGGGGCTACACAAGTGTTCGATATACATTCTCACGGCGCTTATCCTGATGGAGCTACAGATGCACAGAAGATGTCGTTTGATACTTTTTCGATGCCTGACCGGATGAGATCCAATGATCCGCTGCATCCGATTGTTCAATTCTTGCTTACCCCAGGTGGGGACATTAAGGAGTACCTGCCAACTCCGTGGAGTACAGGTGCGGATGGATTAGGAGGACAAGTTGTGACGCTGGGTAATGCGACCGACAAACTCCAAGTTGTTGAACCACAGTTTTAAGATTTACTTTCTGTCGCACCGTTTCTTAGAAGGCCGACAATGACTCGATTTAAAATAGACTTACTTCAAGGGGAATCCAGACTAATCGTCGCGTCGACTCTCTTGCTTACGACAATGTTCAATAGCTCGTTGCAATGCCAGGCTGCTGATCGTGGCGCGACCGGCGCTGTGCCACCGTCAATGGTGCAACAATCGCAGGATCCCGCTATCAGACTGCGCCAAGCACGAACGAAGTTCCGTAGTGCCTCCCTGGTATTGTATGCAGATAAGGAGCTGAAGCTCCCCACTGCCTACGGCACCCTCGTTTGCGCACCAAATACGGCGGCATACATTTATCAATCTCCGCAGAGCCTCACGATTTATGCTCTTGATGCGAAGGGCAAGAAGGATATTCAGATGTTAGTCGAGGATAAGAGCCTGTCGGTCTCACCAGGGCATCAACTCGTTTTAACAGACATTCCAGATGCAACATTCAGGGATGTAGTGGCTAAGCTGGGTATCCTCTATAGAACTCCCAAGAGTGCAGGCAAGATCGGAAATGTACAAGCCTTTGACGCTGAATTCATGATTGAAGTCGCGGCACAGCAAATTCCAGAGATAAGGAGCCTCTCGACTTCCGATGATCCTGAAAAACGCAACATGTTGCGCCGAATCTTGAAGAACGCTGCGCTCTTGCAATCAGACGCGAAGAGAGAGTTTGTCGATCGAATTCGATTGCCGAGTGCTGAAATCGCTGTTGGAGCTGTTGAATCAGCTGAATCGGATAAGGGGAATAGCAATGCTGCCAACAGCAATGCCAAAGACAGTTTGGCTGCTAAAGGGACCTTTTTGCAGGGCAAAGTCGATGTATTAGAAAATCTGAAGGGCAGAACAATCGACATGACAATTGCTTCCAAAGACGGCAATTTCCCCTCGGACCAGGAAGTGCGTTGGGTTAAACAGAAAGACAATGATTGGACGGCGCTCGAATCTCGAGACACCGCAACAAATCAGACTTCCGCCATATTCACGTGTGTGCAAGACTGTGTAATCAAAACCGATTTGGCCGCTATTGAATGCAAGCCCGGTTCGATCGTTTTTGTCGACAATAAACCTGCTGATGTAACAATCTGCACTCTGGATACGCACGGAATGAAAGACGTCGTTGTCCATTTACCGACTGGGCACTTCAAGAAGATACCGCCTGGCTCTGCTATTTTTTTACACAAGCGAATCGGCAATCTGCATTTCTCGCCCGCTCCCATGATAGGATACCGCGGGTGGTGGCACACAATGCTTGGCGAGCTGGATGTTTACGGCGCCGACTTTTCTCTGGCCAATGCCATGTATAAGATCGAGCCATTGCGCGCCATGACGCGCTCATCCGATCCGAAGGAGCATGCCAAAGCGCTGAGCATTCTGAAGAACTTTGCCATCATGGCTCAGATAGATCCTTGATGCTTATAGCGGAGAAAAACGCGACGCGGCGCCACTTGACGTCTTGACTTTATGTGGTGTTTGGATCGTGTTGCCAGTATAATGAACCGAACTTACTACACCCAACTCAAATAGAGCTGCGACAACAGGACACAAATGGCGCCCGGTAGTATCCCGTTAAGCTTCCATAGAATAATGCTTGCGGGCGCGCCGATCCTCTTTTGGGGTCTAGCTATACCTGCCTTCGCTCAACCTGCAACGCCTCCGCCTGATGCCGGAGTTCCCAGAGTCAATCCCACTCAGCTGCCGACTGATCTGACGCCGCTCATCTTTACTGGTGAGCGAGGATTGCTCAGTCGTGAAGTCAAATTTTCTCTGTTGAAGCATTTGCCTGAGCGCATGTGGTTCAACACATCCACGGAAGTGAGCCAGCGTTTCGAGAGTAATCCGGCATTTTCAGCGACCAACTCGAAAGGCGATTATGTTTTCCGAACCCTGCCAAACGTTACGGTTGGCTATGATTTGTTCAAGGGGACCAGCGTCTATGCAAATTACTTCGTAATCAAAGATGTATTTGCGCGCACCCAACACTTCACCAATCCCACAACTCAATCGCTCTCCATGGGTGTGCGGAAACCGTTCTCGATCACAAGAAAGCTATCCGGACAGCTGGATTTCCAGGCGCGCGAGCTGTGGCAAGCGTCTCATCTTCATCAGTTTGATTTCCTGCCATCGGCTGGTCTTACATATGTTGTGTCACCAAATGTGATACTATTCGCCAGCTCTGTTTTGCAAATGCGCGGACGAGAGTATTTTGCCGCACCAAACAGAGAAATAGACCCTTTCTACTCTGCCGGGTTGCTGCTGCGCAAGGGACAGTGGAATTTCGTAGCGACCGACACTTTAGTCAATAACTTCCGGAATCCTCCATTCACAAATTCGATACCTCAGCACGGCAACGTTTCCATGATCGCTGATTTCGAGATCAATCGACCGATCAATAACAAGTATCTGCCTGGTGTGGTGGCGTTCGTCCGCGCCGAACCGGTTTGGAATTGGCGGTCAAACAAAATCACGGGCTTGAGTGGATTCGATTTTCGTCTCTTTTCAGGCATCAGAGTTGCTCTCAATAAACCCTCTTACCATGCGACCATTGAGCGGATGGAAAAGAACATAAGAGATTATGATAAGAAGATGAGGACTCAGCAAAATAGACAACAAAACCCGAATGAGCCCACGACTCAATTGCCTGTTCCAACTCCGGATGCACCTCAGCAACTCCTCTCCGAAAATCGAGCCGAGCCCCTTCAGCAAGGTGCTGATGTGAATTCCCAGAACGTCGAGACTAGCACTGATCCAACTCAATGAGATAGCGGTTAAAATGGCGTACTTCGATCGATTGGAGAATGTCGTGGGACAGAGAAGACTGGCAACAGCTGCAGTGATGTCGTTGATTCTGCTGAGCAGTTTCGTGGCCAAGGCTGATACGCTCAAAGGTCGAATCGAGGAAAAGGGCCCTCTCTCCGGCAACTTGCGCACCGCCGGTGATGCCGGTCAAAAGAAGACCTTGCCATACTATGTTGAGGGACGCGTGATAGCTCGCCCAACAAAGTTTGGCAATGACGCGCAAGAGCCGTATTATCCTGCCATCGATAAGGATTCTCAAACGGGTGCGCCATGGCGCGACTGGTATGGCCGCATCTGTTGGGACATTTTGAACAACTTCGACAAGAATGTAGACGAACCGTGCTCTCTGCTCTTGAATGTCTCAATTACCTCTGATCATAAGATAAAGGCAGACTACATAGGCGATTCGCGCGAATCGACGGCGGTCCAAAGGACGTTGCGTACAATTGATTCGTTAAGCGGAAACAGCCATTTGGTTTTTCCGTCCGATTCAACAAGACAATCGGTTTGGATGCAAATCAGGCTTACGCGAGGACCCGGCTCGAATCCTCCTACAGTCGACCCGCCTGATTCATTGTGGTCATACGCCACAATCCATCCGGAAAAAACGCTCCCAAAATAGCCCGGCCGAACCCCTCACCGAAATAGCGTGCAAGAGCGTCTTAGAGCCGGTATCAGAATTGATAGGGCAGCATTTCGGCGCGCTTCGATTTGATGCCCGGCAAGCTGAAGTATTCGTGCTTCTTCTTCCACTCAGGTGTTCCAGGTTCCATAGTGGCTTTATAGAGTTTGTCGAGATCGATTGAACGATCGGCATGTTTGCCCCATTGATTATCGATGATTACTTTCTTCGTGTTGCGGTCATAACCGATGATGCTGACCACATGCCAGACGCCTCGCTGCCTGGCGAAGCTGCCGCCCTGGTCGCTGAGGAACGGCTCGTTGCCTGTGTGGACCCGAATGAACAGAGGAAAGTTTGGGCTGCTCGTGGTTATGGCTGTCTCTAATTCACGCGGAGATGAAACCTGAATTGTGTTCGCTCCGCCATGTACTTTATTCTCGATGACGAAGTTAGTATCGTTGGCGCCGGTGATTTGATTGTAGATCTCAGGCAGATCCGAGACGCTCAATGCCGGACCCTGTTCGTATTTCGTAGTTTCGCGCGGCGGATTGACGCTGTAATCCATGACGCGCTCGCCACTGTCCCCGGTGAAACGGCTGCGCTTGTTTGGAATCTGCTCGTAGACAATTGATCCCCACGATGAAAGCTTCGAATCCGGTGTGACAATTCGCCGTTGCCAAAAGACATTCGCAGCAGTGATCTGGAAGATCTGGCTTGCTAAGCCCCGTTCGCCATCACCAGGAGGGTTATTGCTCGATTCTTCATCCGGTGTCAGACTTCGTTTTGTCGGAGTGATCGCAAAACCGTCTTTGGTGGTGAAACTGCCGGTGGTGGCAATGTCCGCGACAAGCTTTGCTGCCGACTCGGGCGAGCGTGTATAGGTGCGGGTTTCCACGACGGTCACATTACAAGTTCCATGATGACCCTGATCGATTGATGTCGGTCTGGCTGCATTCCTGACGATTTGTTGAGCGACCTTGATGCGTTGGTCGGCAGGCAGCACCGCAGATGGTGCGGACAACAATCGCGCCACGTGCGAATATGTCTCAGCAATCTGCCGATCGCTGAGACCGGAGCTCTGGCACCTGGTTTCGAAAGTGTTCATTTCGTCCACGAGCCTGCTCAGGTCGCGCTTCTTGAGCAAACCTGAGGCCAAAGATTCTAGTTTGAGGCGTTCTTGCGCTCTGTTCAAATCGGGCTGCGCCTGTGCATGGGCGCTGTCGGAGGCTGTGTTCGTCCGTCCGTCGCCCGGTTTGGGCGCTGCCTGAGCAAGAAGAATATGGTCGTGCTTTCTATCTTGTAGAAAACTTCTATATGAATGCGCGGCGATTGAGTGGAAAGTGGTAAGGCTCGCTCCGGAGCCGGCGATTCGACTGGCGGGAGCCAAGCTGCTCTGGCCGGAAGCAGTCGAGTCAGCCACCCGATCATCTCCTGCTCTTCTATCTATATATCCGGTAACTTTAGGAAAGGCAAAGCCTGAGTCGCCCAAAAGCGCCTCTAATCCAGCAAGGTCAGCAGCAGCCGATCCCGCGCGTTCATTCCCAAACGCCGCGTCCATCTGGTTTGAAACTCTCCCAATTCAGCCTTGATGCTATTTTGCAATCTTTAGATATTGCGCGCAATGTGGAAAGTACGGCGGAGCTCGTCAGGCCCGGCGGAAGTCATTCAGCCCGGCGGAACGGGTTTGAAAACAGCTTCGCTTGACAGCGTGGAGTGTGTAGTATATACTCCACAGTATGAGCCAATTCGGCGATTACATTCGGAACAAGCGCGAGCAATTGCAACAGCAAGATGCAGCAGCCTTTTCATTGCGTCGCGTAGCCAGTACGGCTGGTATCGAGCCGTCGTATCTGAGCAAAATCGAGCGCGGATTGCAACCGCCCCCTGGTGAAGCGACGATTGTGCAGCTTGCCAGGGCCCTCGATGAAGATCCGGATGTTATGCTGGCTTTGGCTGGCAAGGTATCAGAGGAACTCAAGAAAATAATTCAACAACGTCCACAACTTTTTGGTCAACTAATACGCGAACTGAAAGATATGCCCGATCATGCGGTATTACGGGTGGTGCGAGAAGTAAGGGACGGAAACTGGTAAGGAGCTGAGCACATCATGATTGAATTGAAGCACGATGAACTGATTTTCTCGTTTCCGGAAGTGCACGAACTGTCCAAGATCTCTATCAACTTTCAGCGCACCCTGAGAATACCCGACAATGACAGGGTCTACCCGCTTCCTCCGGGACTGGGAAATTTTCCTCTCGTGCATGTGGACGATTATAGGGAAAACGTTCCAGATCAATGGATAAGGCACGGCGGGCTCATTCTGCCTATGTATCAGGCTGAAGCGCTGTGGATATACTTCAGACCTTCATTTGCGCCCAATCGAGCTTCGGCATATCCTTTTGCAATCAAAGTATGCGCCGGCAAGATCGATGCGGTCACTGGCGAGGCGTACACAGCCGGACTGCGACGGAAGCCGCAAGACTATCTGGTCGTTCCCGGCCAACCGTGGCTTGATGGATTTTGTGTCAAGAAAGGCATCATTCGTCAATTTGTAGCCATGCCGCTTGGTGAAGGTTACACCGCTGAGGAGCAAATTACACATAAGGCGGAACATGGCGGATTGCAAATCGTGGTCTATCCGATGAAGGCGAAGGTCTTTGAAAAGCGATTTCCGCGGCGCGAGCAACAGACGCGATGGGGATGGGGGGCGCCGGATTCAGACGTTGAGTGCCTGGCCCAGTCCGTTCGTCGGAAAACTGGAGAAATGGGTCTGGCGCCGGGCGGCAGGATGAAGCAGCAAATTTATGAAGATCGCTTCGACATCAATGATTGGGATCTGGAGCATTCGAGCCGTTGCTTCATTCATCTGGCCAACTCGGCTTCCTGGTACGAGATCACCGGCACCATGCCACCACATCAGCCACCATCGGCGGAAGCGTACGATCGAGCCGGACTGCCGTGGTTCGATTATTACGACGACGGACTCAAGGCTTTGCCCGGTTCATCGAAGCTTGCCAAACTGCAAAGTGTACAGGCATTGTCTCAGCACAAGGGCGAGCCGATTGCAAATAAGCCTGTTAAGGCGGGGTCGGTTGTTCATCTGCAGTCAGGTCAGGTGCGCGAAGGCGAATTCTAAGCCGCCAGCCGCAATCAGGCGGCAACTACCGTGACATCCGGCAAATGAAGCATTGCCGAATCGGTTTTCTTGCCGGAACCACCGCCGGGGCCAGGCGTGACTTTCTTCGCCGGACCATCCTGATACTTCTGCCGCAGCGCTTTGTAGAAGGCACTATTAGTAGCAGGATCGAGTTCTTTTGACACAGACTTGAGAGTACGGCGATATACGCTGACAGGATCTCTGGCGAAGTGTTTGTCGGCAAACATCGATTTTGCCAGGTCATCCACTCGCGCTTGTTGCTTCGCGTCGAGCGGAAGATCTTTTAGAGGCATCGGATTCTTTCCATCCACGCCACCGATCTTCCCATGTAGCTGATCGTGCTTCCAGTCGACATATTGTTTCAGGCTGCGGAACATCATTGTGTAGCTTGCCGGCTCGCAACCGTTTTCAATCATGTTTCTAACAGCCAGCTTGTACGCCTTATCAGGATTGTTCTTCAAGGCAGCATGAAATTTCGGATCGTGATTAAGCAGATAAGCCGCCGAAATCAGACCGGTTCGATCGGAGCCATGGAAGCAGTGAATCGAGACTTTCTTTCCATCTGCCACAGCCTGATCGATAGCTTTGATCACGTCATCTATCTTCTCCGGGCTCTGGAATTGTTTTGATTGCATGGTAAAACGATGGTACTCGATCGGTGGCTTGGCCAGCTTGCAATAAGCTTCTTCATCGAGCACTTCTTTCTTGTTCAAAGCTGTAATCTTGGGATCATCCATCTGCTGGTTCTCATCGCGCAGCTCAAAAATGGCCGTGTGATTGTTCTGATACTGCGCTGACTTGCCCGGATGGATCTTATCGAGAAGCTGTTGGATGCCGCCTTTATCTGTCAACGGTCGGCCGCTGCGTGTTAGATCACGGCTAACTCTTCGAAAGTTGGAGAGTGGTAACCTCATATCAAAGGCGTTTTCATCCAGGCGCTCTCTTTTTGGTGAGGCATCGGAGCCGGCTTTCGCTTCTTGAATGTTTGAAGGTTTCTTATTCGCCTCAGCTACTTCGAAACAACAAAGAGCATGCTGTCCGAGCTGACGCCGCGTTGTGGTGGCATCGGGCTGCGACGTGAATGAGGCATAGTCGAATTGCTTGGTTGGAAATGCGTCGGGGGTGAATGCCATGAATACTATCGTGCCTTCACAAAAAATTTTGATGAGCCAGGGGTACCACATGTTTTTACCTGTTCCCATGCTACGCATCGACGACATTTGTGTCAGCGGGGAAACTACGTAGAGCGAGCCTGCGTGAACCGAGCGCCAGGTCAACATCAGTATGCCACCAAGTCGGATGGTGCTTCGCTCACTTCTCCGCGCTTTGCACAGTTTGGCACTGGAAATCGGGGAACGATATGATATAAACTCATGCGTCCCTTTCTATTACCATACGGCAATAACAAATGATTGGAAGAGCGAGCTTGTCCTTAATTTTGTGCGCGAATTTTGCTCTTGCTGACGTTTCTCCTGCCAATGC
>JAJPJO010000333.1 GCA_021324135.1 Pseudomonadota bacterium | reverse complement strand
CCGCCGCATTCAGGACGTCAGCTTCGTTCCTGAGCGCACATTCTATGTCGTAATCAGCTATCAGCCGCCCGACTGCAAACCGGGTCAAATCTGGTCGGGACGCCGTTCCATTCAAAAACACGAGGAGTATCTCGACACTCTCAACCGTTTAGCCAAGACCGCACTCGAGCAGCTCAGACAGGGCAACTTGCGCCCCCGCATTCTGAGCCGAAAAGAAGTGCGCAATTTGATTTACGCCGACCTCAATCCCTCCCTGGCTCAGCGCGATCCCGAAGCGCCTCCCTCCCATCCCAACCTGTCGGAAGCCTCATGTCTTGCCGGCTCCGCTTTGAAGGTGCAAAACGAGCACCTCTGGCTCGACGGTCGCTATATCTCGACTCAGTACATGTACCAGCTGCCGCACGACACCTGGATGGGCTGGCTGGTCGATCTTTTGACTCTGGGCGTCGAGTACACGATGTCCGTGTTCATCCACCAATGCAACCAGGATAAAGTGCGGGCCGAGCTGAAGCGCAAGTATACATTCGGCATGGTGACGAGCACGCAGATGGCGACGCCCGACCTCGAGGGTCTGGAGGGAACCAGACGAGCAGCCGCAGCCATTCAAGAGTTCTTGCGCAGCTCGAATAAAGCCTTCGATGTCAGCCTCTACATCTCGACCATGGCCGATTCGCCCGAGCAATTGAACCACCACACCGATGAAATCAGGCGGGTCTTCAAAAACCGGGGCGCCAACATGGATCGCGGTCAGTTGCTGCAACTGGACGCCTGGCAATCAACCCTTGCCGTCGGCGTCGACAAGCTCGCCATCGTCCATCGCGTTATGTCACCAATTGTGGGGACGATGTGGCCGTTCTTCACCGCCTCTTGCGGAACGCCTGATGGCGTGCCGTTCGGCTTCGCCCTCACATCACGCGAACCGGTGCTCTTGAACCCGTTTTTCCGGGGCGCCGGCAAAGACGCTAACAACATGTTCGTCGTAGGAACAACCGGTGCCGGTAAATCATTTGCCGTGTCCATGATGATTTTGCGCTTGCTGCCTATGGGCGTGCGCTTTGTTTTGATTGATAAAACGGTCGATAAGTTCGGTGCCTATCGTTTCATTACCGAGCTGCTCGGTCCGGATTTGTGCGCCTACATAGACCTCGGACCGGCATCAGGATACATACTCAACCCCTTCGATCTCGGTCCTGAGGATCAGTTGAAGGGCGAGCCGTCAAACGACAAGATATCGAGCTTGCTCGCCCTGCTCGATTTGATGCTGGCACCGGAGGGTCGCGATGAGTTGAACGTCGAGGAGAAGTCATTGCTCGACGGTTTGATTCGCCTGGCTTACATGGAAGCGCAGCTCAGCGGTAAGGTTCCCACCATGTCGGATCTGGCCAGAGTCACTGCCCAGGCTGCCACCACGGAGAGTGACACGATTCAACGCGATCGATTGCAGATGTTCGCCAGAGGTCTGTCACTGTTCACCAAATCCGGTGCCTTCGGCGGATTGGTCGACGGTTACACGAACATCGATGTGGAAAAACTGTTCATCGTATTTGATACCAGAGAAGTCAACGAACCGCGCTTGGAAAGAATCGCGGTTTATATCCTGGCTGATTTCATCAGGCGTCGTGCCGCCGAGTCCAAGGAGCGCATGGTGCGCTTCGCGGCAATCATAGACGAGGCTTCCACCCTGATGCGATTCAAAGCCGGGGCGCGATTGCTCGATGACCTCTCGAGACGCGCTCGTCACTACGGTATGATGCTCGTCTCCATCACGCAACAACTGAAGGACTTCTTCAGACAACAGGAAGAAGCCGATTCGGTAGTGAAAAACGCGCACATGAAAATTCTTTTGCGGCAGGATCCTTCCGACTTGAAGCTACTCAAGGAGACTCTCAGGCTTCGCGATGCGGAAGTGCTTGCCATCGAGGCATTCGC
Source organism: Pseudomonadota bacterium (assembly GCA_021324135.1). GTDB lineage: Bacteria > Cyanobacteriota > Vampirovibrionia > Obscuribacterales > Obscuribacteraceae > JAJPJO01. The sequence goes on along the minus strand of JAJPJO010000333.1, from coordinate 20,146 downwards.
CAAGGACGAGGAGAAGCGCAAAGAGAGCCAGGCGCTGCTCATCGTCGGGGCGGTGCATGGAACGATCAGGCTGGTTCCCTCACCCATGGATTACTGGATATGCACATCCGAACCAATCAAGGACATCCCGCGCCGGCTCAAAATGATTCAGGAGGTCAAGGCTAAAAATCCAAAGCTCAGTCACACGGACGCCTGCAGGCAAGCCGTTTATTACCTCGGCTTGCAACATGAGTAAACTATCCCTTGATCGGATAAGCTGGAGATAGTGGAGCAAACAAACTAATCGACATGGAAAAAATTTTTACACCCAATAGATGGTTTGTTTTGTTCTGTGCTCTTTTGATCGTCGTTTTCGGCACGCTCAAAATCGTCGGAGACATGAACGTGGCCAATATTGCCGCGGAAGAAGGCACGAAGATTTTCACCTGGACCTGGCCGGGACTGAACTGGCAATCGACTTTTGTTCAAGTTCATCCCCATGTCCTGACCAGAAATGAGCATGATGCTCTTGTTGAAGTTTCAGGTCGCCAGATTATCACAGGGCTTGACGAGCCTGCCGGAGCCGCCTCGACTCAATGTGACGCTAAAGCTCTTTTGACGCTTTACCGCCTCAATGGAAACTGGGAATTAGGCAAAGTGGAGCTAAAATAACATGTATTGGCGCGTCAGAAAACTAACACCGGAACAATTAGTAAAGCAATATTCTCTGCACATCTTCCTGGCAGTGAGCGTTTTCTTCAACTTCATTTTGTTCATGAAGTTGCCGAAGAATAATGTGTTGAACGCTGACAAGAAGAGTGATTACACGGCCTTCGTCAAGCAAGTCACCGAGCACTTGCTCGACACAAGCTACATCAATTACGCTCAGTCGACGATGCTGCTGAACCAGGAGTTGCATCCAGCGCTGCAAAACAGATTGCGCCAGCAAGGCGTGCTGCCTGAAAGCGATGCGGCATACAAAGCCAATCTCATGGATTATCAAAAGTCGCGGCGCGTGGTGGCGGTCAAGTTCAACGCCATCGATCTGAAGGATCTGACCAAAGACGGCATGCTGCCCGTGGACGTACAGGGCGATGTCGCCATGCACTCGGCTGATGAAGCGGCCACGCAACCGTTTCACTTCTTATTCGTCGTAGGCATGAGGCCGGGTCCGACACCAAGCGATCCACCGATGCCGGTCGTCGTCGACATGCAAGACTTGCCGCCGGCTGTACAGGCGCAGCAAGCGGCCCCACAAGACGCCGGCGGACCGACGCCCTAGAGAAGCTCATGCGTCGAAGGATTATGCCACTGCAGACAGTGCCTTCTAAATCAGATCCGCGAGCCAATATTAGAATCGAATGCGAACTCCGACGCGCGGCCCGCTGGGCCGATACCACTGAGCGCCATTCGGGGCCCACTGATTGCCGCCCCACTGATTGCCCCATTGGCCGTTTCCAGACCACTGGTATTGATCGGGGTCGATCCAGGTGTTGCCGCCGTTACTCCACTGATTAGGGCCGACTTGATTAAGACCTTGATACCAGCTCACCGGTCCTGTGTTGGGTATCCATTGTTGCTGGTACTGCCAGTTTGGGTTGAAGCTGCCATTGTTGAAACGACCCATCTGAGACATTCTCAACATATAGAGAATGCGGGGATCAAGCATCGGCATCACGTTTGGTTGCACAAAACGCCTGCTGTAGAGGCTGTTATTCATGACCATCGGCATGCGATCGTCCTGAATTATGATCGGTGCATTCCGCCGACCCCAGTCCTGATAATCCGGCGGCCAGCCTTGATCTTGCTGCCAGGCTCCCTGATTCGGGCCATATTGCCTGTAGTCTCGCCCGCCGCCGTTAAATATATTGACCGTCGGTGCATCGATATCGTAAGTGGTGCCGCCGCTGCGGAAAACTTGCTGACCCTGCCTGTAAGGACGCGGATCATCTCGATATACCGGATACCCGGGATCATCTTGCTGAATGATCGGTGCATTTCGCCGCGGTATCACTGGCGGTGCATCCTGGCGCACTACTGGATCTGAGGGTAGTTGATTTGATCCCGGCAGAATGAGTTCGGCGTCCCTTGGCACATATTCGCCCTTATGATGCCACTTCGGGTTGGAATACGTGAGTTGTGGGTATTGTGCCTTGTTCAGCTCGATAATTTGATCGATTTGAGATTCAATAGCCGGCGTCGATACTTCTTGACTGTGACTGCGGAGATTGCGAATGGCGACCTGCATCAGATCATCGCCATATTCAAAATGATATTTGCCGTTGGCATTCAGTTGAATAGGTAAGTCCTTTCTTTGCAAAAAGGCCTGATACCACTGCTTTCCAGCGTCGGTCCTGTACTCATAGTCGGGAACCCAGTTAAAAATCGATACGCCGTTACGGTTTGAGCCGGGATCGCGAACGGTGAGGTCCACTCCGGGATTGTTTGGATCGAAAGTGACCGCAGATCCCACCTTTGTCCCGCCATCAGAGCGCGGCAGTGTATATCCGTTCGGCGAGACGATATCGCCGGAGCCCGGGGACGATGGTTCTACGAACGGACCAGTCCGTGGTCCTGTATCATTTTGAGCAATTTTGGTCGTGCCGCCGGAATCAGGCGAGGTTAATGGATTAACGGTGTTGCCGCCGGGAGGTCCGACGTCACCATCTGTCGTAGTGGTGCTCGCTACTTTTGTGGTGCCCTTCGGCCCCATGATTGAGTCGTATAGTGAGCCACTACCGGCCGTTGTTGTGTTACCAATATCGGGTCTTCCGTCTATTGCAGACATATATAAGTTCCAGCAAGTAATTTGTGAGTGGGTGCAAATGGGCAGTGAATTGAGCAATATCTAAACTGCCAGTCTCACAATAGCTGCCTTCATGCATATGCGCCATGGTGAAATTCCCACCCCATGGGCGGTTTTCTCCAGTCATGACGAGGGTGGGCAGCTTTTACTTACCTTTGAGATTGAGGCTGACGAATTGGCGTTCGTCAGCCTCGGTTTTAATCAAACCGTCCAGCCGCGCATCGAGCAAACGAGTCAGCATCTCACCCACAGCCGGTCCGGGGTTCATGCCCATATCGAGAAGATCACGCCCGCTCAAAATGGTGCGCACAGACATCAATTCCTCAAGATAAAACAAAATGCTCCGCCGCACGCTCGTGCCTGGAGCGGCAAGACACGCGGTTATGGCTAACGATTCGTTCGGCTGTCCGTGGAAGAGATGGAAAATTTTGCTCGGCTCCGAGCCGTTTGTCTCCATATATTCTCTTGAGAGAAGCAATCCCTTTTCGATCTTCTCCTTCTGATCATTTGTCAGCTTTAAACGATCCAATAGACCGCTTAAGCGCTCCATCTTGATTGAGGAGATCAAAAGGCCGAGATACACGATCCAGGGCTCTTCCAATGAATAGCGTTCTTTTGAATTATCTAAAATACGCTCGGCACGCTTGATCAGATTCCTGGTGCGCAGATTGTATTCCAGCTCGGAATCCAAAAAGCGCAGACATCCACCTAATTCGGCAAGCAGATCCAGACCGTCCAGGCGATGCTCCGACTCTAGAATCAACCTGATCTCATCGCGTAAGCGGACCCCTCCCAGCTCGTCGAAGATTCCCATTTCAATCGCCTTATGCGCCCGCTCTTTGGTTCGCTGATCGAGATGGAAACCGAGGCGTGCCGCAAAGCGAGCCGCTCTTACCATGCGCGTAGGATCTTCGATGAAACTGAAAGGATGCAGTATGCGAACCACCTTTTTGCGCAGATCATCTAATCCGTTGAAATGATCGATGAGCTCGCCATATCGGCCCGGGTTCAAACAGATCGCCAGAGCGTTGATGGTGAAATCGCGGCGCGATAAATCCTGGTCCAGTCGCGATGGCTCGACGGTCGGTAAAGCGGCCGGGAATTCATAATATTCAGTGCGTGCTGTTGAGAGATCGACTTCACGTTTTTTCCCATGCGCATGATAGATCAGCTTGGCTGTTTGAAACTTATCATGCTTTGCCTCCAGCTCGAACCTTGTCGGATGCTGCGCATGAAGCTCCTCAGCAAGATGAATCGCCGATCCTTCAATAACGAAATCGAGATCGAAATTTGGTCGATCGAGCAGGAGGTCGCGTACGAATCCGCCCACCGAATACGCCACCATGCCATGACGGGCTGCAATCTTGCCAATCTCACGGCACAACCAGGCTATAGGTTGATCGAGCTTGTCCAGCCGGGAGGAGAAATCGTTATGACTCAATCGTCCTGCGCTTCTTGCACGCCGCCCCAGGGCAAGATGCGTCCGCCGGCTGACTTGACTGTCTAACAATGCAGTATCAGCTATGGTGGCATACGTTCCATACAACGTTTGCAAGACATCATTTCGAGTCACCGTACCGATCAGTCTGCCGTTTTGCAAAACCGGCAGACGGCCTATGTCTTCATTCACCATCAATTGCTGAATCTCACTCAGCGTAGCCTCGGGGGTCACCGATATCACAGGCCGGCTCATGAAGCCCTGCACGGGCGCGTGACCTAATCGATGATGCATTGCCTGATCGATATCTCGGCGTGAGACAACGCCGACGACCTCATCGCCTTCGACGACAACCAGCCCGTCCTGACCATAGCGAATCATGATGCGGTTCGCTTCTTCCATGCTGCTCGAGGGCCTGATGGTTCGCACCGGCGAGGTCATTATTGAGATTGCCTGCGGCTCCTGCGGCACCAGCTCGGCAAGTATGTTTCTTACTTGTTTAAGGACGGCATGGCAATCCTCTTGTTTGACCACGGCCGAGCCTGCCCCGGGATGCCCGCCGCCGTCGAATTTGCCGACGACCGCACGTACATCGACAGCGCGCGAATCGCTGCGGCCGACAAGATGGATCCGATCTTTCATGTAAACGGCGCAGAAAGCCGCATCCGCCGACAGCACTTCCAGCAACTTGCGCGTTATATTCGCCAGCCCATCAATAAAGGTCTCCGTTCGCGCCGCGCTGAAAACGACCTTAGCGCCCTCGAAAACTTCGACATTCGCTTCCTTGATCAAATGTTCCATCAGCTTCATCTGATCGTCATTCAACTTCGGTCTTATGTTGGCCGTGACTTGCTCGAGGTCCAGTCCTTGTTTGAGCAGGTAAGCGATGCATTTCGCATCCGTCTCAGTGGTCCCCGAGTAGCTGAGGAAACCTGTATCCTCGTAAATGCCAAGCGCCAGAAGCGTGGCTTGAAAATGCGTCAGTGTGCGGCGCTCCTTGCGCAACTGATCCACAAGCAATGTGGTTGCGGCGCCGACCGGTTTTACAATCGACCCTTTGCCGGCAATTTTAGCCAGTCCGTTTGGATCAACCTCGTGATGATCGAACACGATGATCTCGGGTGCGCGTTTAGTCGCCTTCAAAAATTTTTGCAGGTGGCTGTCCAGTCGCTCTACATGCTGGCAATCAACCACGTAAATGCGTTTCACCTTCTCCAGATCGATATATTTGCTTTGCACGATCGGCAGCGAGCTTCGATACAAAGCAATGAAATCCCGCACGTTTCCAACAAGAGGCTGACCGAGAACGATGCGCGTCGAGGGATGCAAAAGCGTCACTGCAAACTGTGCAGCTAATGCATCGAAGTCCATGTTGTTGTGAGTGACTACAATTTCCATTTCAAACCCGGCAAAAAGAGAGCCGATCTCGATCTATCAATTCCCTCAGGTGAACCATGTGGATCAGATCAGTACCATTTGATCTTAGATCTTACCTCTTGTGTCAGGGACGTCACTTTGCCGGCAATCTTAGTCTTTTCTTTAGGTCCTGGTGGGCATTTCCGGGTTTACAGTGGAGCTTGAATGGGTACGTTTTTATGCAAAGCGAGGGCAAGAAAATGTGGCCGCAAGGAATTATCAGTCAAGTGTATTTCATGTGCGGACTAGTTGGAGCCGGTTTCCTCATCTTTAATTTCTTCATGGGTCACATGGAAGGCAATCACGATGCCGGCCATGACGGCGGTCACTTCGGCGGCGATACCGGAAGCTCTCATCTCATCCATGGCGGTCACCACGATGTCGGTGGACATCACGGTATCGGCGGGCATCATGACGCCGGAGGCCATGGCGGACATGATGCCGGCAGCCATCACGACGGCGGTCATCACGATGGCCATGGCGAAGACACCACTAACAGATACGGACCTGTAGGGGTCGAGCACCAGCTAATGGGCCGCATCGGTAGATTAGCGCTTTCGCTCCTCAGTCCTATGTCGATCGCTATTTTTCTAACGTTCTTCGGATTCACCGGTTTCCTTGCCGGCTATCTACTGCCACGGATCGGGTTGGCCACAATACTCCCGGCGATCGTAGTCGGCGTTATCATGAACAATATATTCAAAGCAGCGATCAAAGCCATGATGAAATACGGCACCAGTTCTGCTCATGTACGAACCGGCGAGTTGATCGGACAGGTTGGTGAGGTCTTGATTCCGATCGCCGAAAATCGTCCTGGCGAAGTCACATATATAGTTCAATCCAAGATTTTGACTTCGGTGGCGCGCTCGTCCAAACCAGGCGAGAAGATTGAGAAAGGCACGAAAGTGATGATCGTCGAGACGGACGGTCCGACCGTTTTCGTGGAAAGATACAAGGACCCAGCTGGTCTACCGGAATAAACAGGACTGTGTCAGTCGAACATGCCCTTTGATAAAGTCAAAGAAGAAACGAAAGATCGGCCCGATATAGTAGAGAAGGGCGATGATAATGACGCCATCGCATCTGGTACCAGTCCAAAGGCCGCTCAATCGAATGCGGATATCGATCTGCATACCCCGGTCGACTCGACGACCGATGCAAGTCCGCAGCTAACCAAAATTATAGAAGATTTGCCCGATCGATACGCAGTCCTGGAACTTCTGGGCGAAGGCGGCATGGGAAGCGTCTACAAGGTGTTTGACAGCGAACTGCAAAAGGAGTTTGCCGTCAAAGTGCTGCGCAAAGAACTGGCCGAAGATCACAAGGCGGTGAAAAGATTCGAGCAGGAATGCAAAGCGGCATCGGAATTGAATCATCAAAATCTCGTCGCTGTCTACGCCAATGACAGAACGAAATCAGGTCTTCCGTTCCTCGTCATGGATTACATTCACGGTCAAACGCTTGGGGAGATCATAAAGGAAGAAAAGCAACTGGCAGTGAACAGATGCCTCGAAATTTTTTCGCAAACATGCGAAGCATTGCTCCATGCGCACAAGAAGGGTGTTATACACCGAGACCTGAAGCCGAGCAATATTATGATTGTGCACGACTCCGGATCAGATCAAGTCCACGTTCTTGATTTCGGCATCGCAAAAATCATGGCGAGCGAAGGCAGCGGCGTGACAAAGACAAATCTCACGCAAACAGGAGATATCTTCGGAAGCCCGCTCTACATGTCGCCCGAGCAGTGCGAGAACAACCCGCAAGACGCGCGCTCCGACATCTACTCACTCGGCTGCGTAATGTATGAGGCATTGAGCGGGGTGCAGCCGTTTGCTTCCGAGAATCCGGTCAAAGTCATTCTCAAGCATTTAAACGTCGATCCCGAGCCGCTGTCCAAGCTCTCTCAAACCCGTTCCATCCCAAAAGATTTGGAAACGATCGTCTCGCGCTGCTTGCAGAAAAATCCCGTCGATCGTTACCAATCGGTCGAATCGCTTCTAAAAGATCTGCATTCGGTCGAGGCAGGAAAGCCCATCGCCACTAAGCCACCGCAGCCTCTCAAGAAAAAGCAATCGGGCGGCGCAGTGCGCATACTGCTGACAATCATGATTACCAGTTGCTTTGCTGCTGTAATTATCGGAATGGTCCTATTCTACGCCGTCTTTTCCTACATATCTTCAACTCGGCCTGCAAGCGACGGATTAGGAGACGCCGGAACATACGATCAGGTCTCATACAATCACTTCAACCGGGGCGAGTATGAGAAGGCGGCTTCACTGCTCGCGTTCGGAGTGGTCGAATACAAAGAGAAAGTTGAGAAGGATCGAAAAGAGAACAGCCCCAACCTTAATAGAGATGAGGGACTGCTTGCAGAGAACCTTGAGCACATAGGCAAGTGTTATTTGTTCATGGGGCGCGCCGCTGAGGCAAAGGGAGACAAGGCCGCCGCACGCCTCGCGTATATGAGAGCATTGCCCTGGTATAGACAGTCGATGGAAATCTGGCATAAGTACACGAAACTGCGATTTACAGGAGCGCCTGAAGGCATCATGGAATATGGCGAACTGCTAGATAAGCTCAACATGAAGAAGCAGTCGGAAGCGCACAAAAGTTGGGCGAAGAGCGTCGGTATAGATATTTAGCTCAACGGCAGGATTCAGATGAATCCGAGGAGATTTTATGGATCCCATGATAATCGTTGTCGGCTTAGCGGCCTTAATCACACTGTTTCTGATCGGCGGCTTCATGCTGACGCTCTACAAGAAGGTCGGGGTTAATCAAGCGATGATCATTACCGGAGGCGGAACCCCGCCGAAGATTATCGTGGGCGGCGGCACTGTCGTTTTGCCATTGCTAAATCAAGCTCAGTATCTGTCATTGGAACTGATGAGCATAGATATTAAACATACTCATCCCTTCACTACCTCCGATGGCGCGGCCATTTATCTCGATGCCGTCGTCGAAGCCCGCATCAATGGAGACGATGCATCTATTATGTGTGCAGCTGAGAAATTGGGCGGCAAAGATCAACGCGAGATTCGCGGCATCGTATCCGATACCATTTTCGATCACTGCAAGAAGATCATGGGCGAGCTGAGAAACGATCAAGTTATGCAGAGTCAGGGCAAACTGATAGAGCGGATCCTGGCGGCCAGCAACATCGAACTGGGGCGCTTCGGTATTACCTGCGAGGCGTTTCGCATCAAGGAAATAAGAGAAGTCAAAGATTCACTGCACATAAACGGCAATGCAACCTTCCATGCCGGCGCCGTCCACGCCCAAGAAAGCCCGGCAAGACTGATTGGCCGCTTGGCCATAGCTTCCTCGACCATATCGAGCGATCAGGAAGGTAGGGTAACTTATGAATTGAAAAACGGAACGCGCCAGACAAACAAAGCCAGAACAAGAATGATTGGCGCGCCGATTAATGCGGACTCGCCGGTTGTAATCACGGAGGTCGATGACGACGTGATTTTTGTCGAGCCCTGGTCGGTCACGTATGCCAACTTGCCGGAAAGCCTTAATTTTGAACTGTCGCGAAACTAGGCTCCGTTCAAAATCAAAAATCGATCGTCTCCAGCAGCCCCAATATGGGGGCGTTGTCAAGAAGATAAAGGAATCTGTTGCAAAAACGAAACATCTTTGCCTTTCCCACTAAGATCGGATCGTCGGCAACGAACCGCATGAAAACAAAGAAAAACAGTGCGTTTGAAATCAGTTCAAAATTATTGGCAGCCAAGCAAGTCGGTAAATTGCCCCTCCCCCCTGTGAATCCGAGATTTAGCTCTGAAGCCCACGGGAATGATGATTTCAAGACTGAATCCTCGGTATTTTTGAAGGAGTATTTTCATGGATCCTATGATTGTGATCATTGGAGTAGTCGTATTAATCGTGCTATTCGTCCTCGGTGGCTTTATGGTCACCCTCTATCAAAAGGTAGGCCCCAACCAGGCATTAATCATCTCGGGTGGCGGTACGCAACCGAAGATTATCGTCGGTGGTGGCACCGTGGTTCTCCCGCTTCTTAACCGAATTGACACCCTGAGCCTTGAGGTAATGCTTATCGAGGTTCGGTCGAATGCGCCGATGCTTACGGTCAACGGCGTTCCTCTGTTTGTCGAGGGTGTTGCTCAGGTCAAGGTGCGTGGCGACGAACAATCGATTCAAACTGCCGCCGAGCAGTTCCTCGGCAAAGACAAGGATGAAATCCAGTTGGTGGCGCATGAAACACTTATGGGTCACTTGCGCGCCATTATCGGAACCATGACAGTCGAAGAGCTAATCGGTAATTTCGATCAGTTCGCCCAGAGAGTTGCAGAAGTGTCGATTACCGACCTGGCTAAGATGGGTTTGACGGTCGTTTCATTCACGATCAAGGAAGTGCGCGATAACGTCGGTTACCTTGAAGCTCTAGGTAAGAAAACGACAGCCGATGCCAAACGGGTTGCTTCAATCGGTGAGGCCGAAGCCAATAAAGAAACACAGATCGCCCAGGCCGCCGCGCAAAGGGACTCGCAAATTGCCCAGGCGCAAGCCGCTGAGGAAGGCGCCAAAGCCAAGCTGGCAGCCGATATGCGCGTTGCGGAATCACAGAAGACTTTTCAAGTCAGCCAGGCGAAGTATCAATCTGAAGTAGCAATTGAAAAAGCTGCTTCCGACATGATGTATGACATCAACAAAGCGAAGGCGACTCAGAAACTAATCAGTGAGCAACAGCAGATCAAGATCATCGAAGCGCAGAAGGAAGTTGAACTGCAACAAGTAGAAGTGCAGAAGAAGCAGGTCTCCCTGGAAGCCGAAATCACAAAACCGGCTGAAGCAGAGCAAAGCCGAGTGCGCCTGATGGCACAAGCCGAGCAAGACAAGCGCCGCATACTGGCTGAAGCCGATGCCCAGGCCGCTCGTTTGAAAGCAGCTGCTGAAGCCGATGCGATCAAATTGAAAGCCCAGGCTGAAGCAGAAGCCGCCCGCGCCATGGGTCTTGCCCAAGCCGAATCGCAAAGAGCGCAAGGTCTTGCCGAAGCGACGGTCATCGCCGCCCGCGGTCAAGCCGAAGCCGAAGCGATGATCAAGAAAGCGGAAGCTTACAAGATGTACAACGAAGCCGCCATGGCCTCGATGATCATCGAGAAGCTGCCTGAGCTCGTTCAAGCCGCCGCTCAGCCTCTGTCGAAGATTGGCAATGTCACCGTCCTTTCCACTGGTGGAGAAACGACCGGCGTGTCAAAGTTGACATCGGACGTGATCAGCGTCGCGTCCCAGGGTCTGACAATGGTAAAGGGATTGACTGGAATCGATCTGGTTGAAACGATGAAGCACAGCTCGAGGTTGCAATTGCCGGTGAACGCACAACCTCCGCAAAATCAAAATCAACAACCAAAACCTCCGGTGATGCCCACACTTCCTCCTCCGCAATCTCCTCCCCCGCGGCAAGGCTAAGGGATCAAAATAGAATAGTCACTGCAAGCGGAGCCAGGTCCAAGAAGCCGGCTCCGCTTCTGCACGAGAAGTAGATGAGATAAAATGGGCATCTTTAGCGATGGTATCGCTCCGGCGTGATTACTCATGCAGCAAGGCTAATGGCAAAGCAAAAAAACAAGCGCATCATAATTACCGGTGCAAGCGGGGTCGGCAAAACTACACTGGTGGAGAGACTGGCTCCGCTTCTTTCTTTGCCTGTAATTCCCGAGCTGGGACGCGACATTTGCAAGAAAATGGGATATGAGAAGATCGGCGACATTCCGGAGCAAGAAGATTTCAAACGCGCCGTTCTCGATGCGCAAATAGCTGAAGAAGACAAGCTCGGCGACTTCATCTCGGACCGGTCCACGATTGACTGCTGGGTGCTCTGGCAAAGATGGAACATTTGCAGTGCGATGACGTTTGACACCGAGGCTTATTACGAAAAATCACTGGCGCAAGCAAAAGAATATACCCACGTCATTTATGTAAAACCGATGTTTGCCGCTTCTGAAGATGGTTTCCGCTGGACGGAGCCGGATTATCAAAAGCAAATCGATCGTTTGGTGCGCATGACCTTGTATGATTTCGATCTCTGGGGAAAAACGCACACAGTGGTCGCAGAAGGCATCGATAAAAGAGTGGAAGAGGTGAAGCAGTGGTTGATCGACAACAGCGTTTAGCCAGGATTTGTATTGCATCTCCTCGGATCTCCGCATTTTTATCTCTTCTTATCTTGTTGCTCCTGAGCGCATACAGCGACGCCCGCGGAGCAACCGGCGATAAAACGCTCGGTCTGGTATCACTGGCGCCATCGAACACTGAGTTGATCTATTCGCTTTCCGCTCAGGATCGTTTGCTTGGCGTCAGCACTTATTGCAAGTATCCCAGAGAAGCTGAGAAGAAACCGAAAGCCGGTTCGTTCGTATCGGTCGACTTCGAGCGCATGGCAAAACTCAAGCCCGACATCGTTCTGCTTGTCGATGGGCAGGAGCCGCTGGCAATTCAACTGAAGAAACACGGCATCAAGTCACTGGTTCTGCACAACAAGAAGTTAAAGGACATCGGCGATAACCTTGTCACTATAGGCTCGCTCTGCGGCAAAAAAGAGCGCGGCGAGCAGCTGGCTGCCATCTATGCAAAAGCAATTGATGATTTGAAAGCCATGGTGAAAAACGAGCGATCGCCAAAATTGCTTTTCTGCGTCTGGCCCAGACCGATAGTCACCATCGGTGGTGAAAGTTTCCTCAGCGATGTTGTAACCACATGCGGTGCCGCCAACCTGACGAAGGACTTGAAGGAGAGCTACCCGAAACTGAGCAGCGAGCGATTGATTTCATTGCAGCCCGAGATAATCGTTCTACCCTTTCAATCGCGAAATACAAGTATGCAAACCACGCCGCCCTGGTCACTGCTTTCATCGATAAGGCAGAAGAAGTACTTCTTTCTTCCCGACCCCGACGACGATTATCTTTCTCGTCCCACAATGCGCGTAATCAAGGGACTTTGCTGGTTATCCCTCAACATTCATCCGAAACTGGACGGGCAACTCAAGCGGTGGCTGGCACAGAACTCAACCAGCCTCGGGATCTAAAGGATCATTTCCGTACATCCGGAGCAATATCGTACAAAGCTCTCAGCGTCAGGCGATCGTTTTCGCTGACACCGCTCTTCGCTGGAACGGAATACATTACATCAGAGGGATTAGCGCTATGTGACCCGAGCCCCCAGCAATGACCGAATTCATGGGTGGCCATTAGAGCAATCCGCCCGCTGTCGTCTCCGGACTCACCACCACCGGTAACAAGCTGAATAATCACTTTATGCTCATTGGGAAGATTTAAATCGGAAGTGTATCCGGTCAGTACTACATTGCCTATATTGCCCTGCTGAAGCTTCGGGCACCAAAAGACAAGTACATCAGCTCCTTGTGGCGACTGAACAATTTGGTAGTCGAGAATGCCCTCGCTTCTCGCCCAATCCCAGGCATGCAGCCCCTGCATTGCACAACCGTGATAATTGCCGTGATAACTGGGATCGTGCGGAAGAGTGCTCCAGAAGTTTTTTTGCTTCATTAGCTGAAGCACGCCGGTTGTCGGATTATTGCCACCGTAATTGCCAGGCAACATCCATCCCTGACTGATGAAAATCTTGATTGGCATTTTGCTTTTCACAAATCGAACTACAGATCCGTTAGTCAACGCACAATAGGGTTTAGCGCCGGATCGCTTGCTCACCATTTCCAGGGCCTGCTTGCCGACACCAGAATACGCATCATTCATGACGACGACTCGAGACATCGCCCGTTTGAATGTAGAGAAGTCGCCGCTGCTGTAAGCAGCGAGCGCCAGGTAGTACTGAATAGATGTGTTTCTTGAGCCGAACTTCGTTGCCGCCTGGAAATGCTTCAAGGCATCTTTATATTTTCTCTTCTCGAAATCCTTCTTGCCCTGAGCAAACTCTGGTGCTGCCGCAGATGGGTTTTGCACATCCTCTGCCCAAAGTGCACAATGCGATTGCGCACACAAAGCGAGAAGAACGAGATAGCATTTGAGAAGGACATCGCTGCAAAATTTCTTTTTATGCACTGAACCATCACCATTTCATCTGTTGAAGTAAATCCATCGTGCGCAGCTTATAATCACCTATCAATTGTAGCTGGACTTGTTAGAGTCTGATTTGTAAATGACCGACAAATTTTGGCATTCAAAAAATATAGCCGCTCGTTTCGACTGCATCGAGCTTCTCGGTACAGGACATATCGGCTCGGTTTATCGCGCCCGCGATAAAGTTCTGGATAAAGAGATAGCCATAAAAGTTCTGAGAGAAAATCTTACTCCCGAACAATGCATGCGTTTTCAGCAAGAGGCGAAACTTTCGGGGCGGCTGAAGCACGAGAATATAGTCGGTGTTTTTGACTTCGGCGTGACGGAGAATAATCGTCCTTATCTCGTCATGGAGTTTCTCGAAGGCAAGTCGCTTGAAGAGATCCTGACGAGTTCGCAGTCCATTGAGCTGCCGCTGGCGCTGGAAATTTTTATTCAAATCTGTTCCGCCATGTCTCATTCGCATGCCAATAAGATCTTGCATCGCGACCTCAAACCAACCAATATCATTTTGCTGGCCGAACACGATCCGCCATTGATCAAGATTGTCGACTTCGGGCTTGCGCGGCTGAAAGACAGAGACGACAGGCTGACACCGACAAGACGAGGGGTCGGCTCACCGCTTTATATGGCTCCGGAGCAGGCAGATGCGCTGAGGGTTGATGAGCGTTCGGACATCTATTCGATGGGATGCGTCATGTATGAAGTGCTTGGCGGCAAGCCACCCTTCACCGGGCAAAGCCCGCTGGAAACCTTGCTCTTGCACAAAACAAAAGAACCGCAGAGCCTGGTTGAAGCGATCGGCATTCCAGAAATGGGACCGCCTTTAGATGGCATGGTTAGAAAATGCCTGGCAAAGGACCCGGCCGATCGTTACCAATCCTTCGTCGATTTGCAAGCCGACCTTGAAGATCTCAGCCAGGCGTTCTTCGGTGCAAAGATAGAGGCAGCCGACATTGAAGCGAACGATCAGAGCGAGCCGCTCTTCAAAGTTCCCTCCATCGAGCTTGAGAGCACCGCCGATCGTTCAGTTCCGACTCCGCGGTCGTTTAACCCAAAGATGGTCATCCCTTTTCTTGCATGCGCGATGCTACTTTTGGTGATCGTCGGTCTGACAATCTACCGGGGCGAAGTCAGTCCCAGGTCGAGTCAAAGTGAACAGGCTGATTTTCACTTTCCGACCTATCAGAAGCAAGAGCATGAGAGAGGCTGGCTGGAGGCAAAATTTAAGGTCGATGAATTTGAAAACGGAATTCATGTAAAACAAAGAATCGGATTACTCGAAGATGGCGATTTGGCGCCTCTGCAGCGATTCAAAGAAATCCACGATTTGTCTCTGGTGAGATCGCTTGTAACCGGGACCGGCTTTGATGCTTTGAAAAATGTCAGCATTGACACTGTGCAATTAACCTCTGCTCCGGTCACGGACGAAGGACTAAAACACATCGCGAGAATCAAAGGTCTTCGCGCTCTCTTTCTCGAGGACATGCGTCTGGTTACCGACCGGGGCTTGGCGGAACTGAGCGCCAGCCCTTCTCTTTTTCACATCAGGCTCTCGGGTTTACATCTATCGGAGAAATCACTGGAAACGTTGCAGAAGATCAAACCCCTGAGTCAGGTAGTCTTGCGAAATATGCATATAACCGGAAAAGGAATTGAGAATCTGCGTGGAATTGCCATCCTGAGCTATATTCAGCTCATCCGTTGTGATATCACCGATGATGCCTTGAGGGCTCTCAGCCGTTTGCCTAATTTGAAATATCTGGTCTTTTCAGAAATGAAACTGACTGATCGCCAGATAGCGATCATCCAGAAGATTCCCGTCGAGTCGCTGCAATTTTTAGAGACGGCGGTGGATCGTTCGGGATTGATGAAGCTGGCAGGAAATAAGAATGTCGGGGCCTTGGTTGTAATATGTCGCGATGCCTCTCCTCAGGACATAAAATGGCTGGCAACCAGGTTTTCAAAACTGGAGAAGTTAAGAGTGAGCCGCGGCGAAAATGACGGCGAAACGAACAAGGTGCGGGCAGCCAGTGAACTGCAACTTGAGGACGTAATGACGGAAGTTAAGCAAGGAGGACTTCCTAAAAATTGGCAAGAATAATTCTCAGTTGAATACGATGAAAGAGTGGAATAAAACCCATACAAATCGAGGATATTTCGTATGGGAATGCGTGCCTATTATGTGCAACTCGACAGCGAGGACATGAGCCAGATTCTGAGCAATCGCAAGGCGGCATGCGAGATGTTGATGGCATCCAGCATGGGCGGCGTGAATATGCAGGATGTCTTTAACGTGCTGGGGGTGAAGAATTCGGATCTGAAGGCGATGGAAAAAATGCTCGGTCCTATACCTGACTTTATGAAAGGCCGGCCCAGCGCCGCGGCAAAGAAGCAGCGACCGAGCCTGGCGATTGAGAAAAGCTGGCAGGCAATTCACTTTGTCCTGAACGGCGATCCGTGGAAAGGAAGCGGCGCCGTATTTAACGCCGTCTTGGGGGGCAGCGAGGTTGGTGAGGAGATGGGATACGGTCGTCCTCGTTATGTCAATCCCTTTCAGGTCGTGCAAACTTCTACCGCGCTGGATCGTATGACGGACGACGAGTTCAAGAAAAAAGCTCAGGCAGCAAACTTTGCCGGCAAGGGCATCTATGTATATGGAGATCGGCTCTCTGCCGATGATCTGGAAGAACTTCTCTACTATTTCCGGCAAATTCGCGCATTCTTCCGCAGCGCCGCAGACAAGGGTCAGGGGATTTTGCTCGGCATTCTCTAAACGATCCGGTGCCGAACACTCCTGGCACTGGCGGATTTTAGATCAGGGCACAGGCTCGCTCAGCATGTAAGTCCAAACCGTTCGGCAGGACGGCAAACGTCCATTTATAACAGAGGAGTGAAATTGCATGGGATTCGATTGCTCTGCCAGAGGCTCACTTGTAAAAATCAGGTGAGCATGGTGCGGATCGGCGGCGGCTGAATTAACCTCCGTGGTTCCGAGTCTGGTTAAACCGATCTGGCGCAAGATCTCCATTTCCCTGTTGTAGTCGCAACCGCCGGCGGTATCAGCGGTATGATTGAACGCAAAATATCTCTGCAGAGGAGTTTTCACATTCGAGTCAAAGCCGCCCGCCGGTCTGTTGAAATAAAAGCTATAGTCCTTCGGTGAGCCAAACATAATGACCCTGGCGACTTCATGTATTTTTGAGATTACATATGCGTGACCACCACCCTGGGAGTGCCCGCTCACTACCAGCTTTTGCCAGTTGATCTGCCCGTCCCTCAGATATTGATCCCATCCCTGGTTTGGCTGGTGCATGGCTAAGTAAGAAAGCAATTTTGCCAGCCGGTTCTCAATTGAATCGGCGGTGCTAACTCTGATCGAATCATAATTGCCGCCCTGAATTACAGCCAGACGAAATTTGATGTATGCATTCGCATCGTCGCTTCGCGAGCAAACCTTTTGCGCCGCATCCTCGTCGGGATACATCAAGAAAATTGCGTGATAACCGAGCGTCGACGCTAATTGAGCAAAAGGGAAATCGGCTCTGGGAACCCCGTTAGTTCCCGGCAGGAAAAGGAGCAATTGATTCCGAGGAGCGGCAGCCGGTAGCCAGCTCATGTGCGGCTGGTTGAATTCAATGATCCTTGGGTCGGTCGCAGAGGGCAGTGTTGAGGTCGCTACCAAAGCAGCTTCCGGATTCACATTATTTGTCTGGGCTCGATTTGCTGGCGGTGCAGGCGAACGAGCCGTGCCAAATGAGTTGCTCGGGTAGCGACGATAATATCGCTGCGGTTGTTGGTTTGATGGTAGCGCCTGCGGTGCGATATAAGGCGCCGACTGCTGTTGACCATAATTCTGCGCGCTGGAAGGAACGCATGAGAGGAAAACAAAGACAGACAACAGCTGGAGGCAAGAAATCGCTTTGATCAAATGATCACACTCCCGGGTGGTCCCTCTACGCTGCATGTGATTGGCGGTCTGAGCCCAGAATATCGACGATTTGAAGATATCGGAATATGCTTCAGCTACATTATGCCCAGGAATTTTTTCCACCAGCTGCGCCTGGCAATGGCCAGGTCCTGCTCCAATTCCGCGACTCGCTGGCGCAAAACTTTATTGCTGGTCAGCGTCGTTTCCAGCGCTGCTACCTTGGCTTCAAGTAAGCAAATTTTCTCTTCGCTCTTCCGCTCTCTTTCAATGTATTCGAGTTCTCGTTGAGCCAATTCGCGAACGCGCCGAACCTCTTCCTCGAGCTGTTGCTCGTACTGGGCTTTTTGGCGTGCTTGTTCCTGCAGAATAAGCTCATTGTCATGCAGCCTATCTTCGTAATTCTTGATCGTGTGCTCGTGATCGAACAACTGCGTTTGTTGACTCAGCAACTGCATTTGATACCACTGCAATTGCGCCTCGTAATCACGCTCGCGCTCATGCTGCTTACGAGAAGACGCTTCATAGTTTTGTATCTGCCTGCGATATCTGCCTTCCTGATCCACCATTTCCTGAATGCAGTTCTGATACTCCAGAGCGACGAGCCCTTGCTCGTACAATTTGGCATCACGTTCCTTGATCTCCCTTTCCAGCCCACAGATTCTAGCGTGCAAGGAGTGCAATGCATCTTGCAAGGACTGTACCTGCACTTTGTATCTGGACTCGAGTTCGGCCAGACCTGAAACAATAGGCTTGGCGGCAGCCTTTCTGGCCACATCCAGACTTTGCGCAATTCTCGAGGAGAGAGACGAGTTGGACGGCTCCTCGGGAACCGGCAAGGCATAGTTCTTTGTCCTGGTCTGCGTTCGTCCGGTAAAATCTCCGGTTCGCTTGTTCTTTTCCTTCTTCTTCTCGATGTTGTGGTTAGGGCCGGTAATCATCTTCTTGATCCACGACTCAGCCTCTTCCTTTTCGATGGCAGGCGCAGCCGTGTCCTCAGGCTGTTCGCCGGCTTCGCGATTCGGCAACTTTACTATTTCTTTTTTCTTCAGCTCTTCTTTCTTGAGCTGTTTTTTCTTCTCTTTTTTCTTTTCCTTTTCAAGCTCAGACTTACGTTTTTCGTCCTTGCTCTTTTCTCTTTTGCCGTCCTTTTTGCTCTCTTTTCTTGTTTTCTTATCGCTTTCTGCCTTTTTTTCTTTTTCCGCCTCTTGCTCGCGCTCTTTGGGCGGAGCAATTTTCGCTTCCCTGGCTGAATCCTTTTGAGCCGGTCGGTCGATCACAGACGCGCTGTTGCTCCTCTGCGCGTCCGCTTGCTTCTGATCGAAGACGCCATCCAATCCCTCAAGAGAAATTGCATCGACTACGGGTTTCTTTTGCTCGATCATGATAATCCTTCCCAATCCGGCTTAATCCGAGATTCGTTTGAGGCAGCGTCTTAATTCCTGGATGACAGAGCCAGGATCGCAAGTGCCCAACATTATGAATGGCCGCATGGGGAGCTGTAAAGCAGGCATATCCAAACGCCAGAATGCGCATATAGGACAGTATCACTCCTGGTGGCATGAAGATCAATATCGCCATCTTGGCAATACCAGGTCACACCCGTACTAATCCGCTCCTTTGCCTATATTCGTTCAATATGCAGCTGATGGAAGCAGTCGATAAAATCCCTCAGCGGAACCCAGAACTCCGCCTTTGGCGTTCCCATCGGATCCCGCAGGCAGAGACCTTGCTTGTCGTCGTAATCGACGATTGCATAGCTATGATTGTCGCGAAGGAAATCATACTGCCGAGGGCTTGCACTGCCGCGGGTACCACTGGATTCTCCCGAACGATTGGCACTGTCCCTGGTGCTGGCGATCATTGCACACTTTCCTTTGCGTGCTTTCTCGACGGCAGTGCGAAGCGTATCGATGTTAACCGGCGAAGGCGCCCCGACTTCAGAGCCTTTTGAAAGGTCAATAGACTGAGCCTTATGTCCTGTCAGCATTTCAAAGGCTACATTATCGTTATTCCCCAGGCTGGCGGCACCGGCCTCGACGATCTCCTTCTGAGGCAGCATCGAGCGCATATTGCGATAATGGCCATAGGCTTTTTCCAGAACCGATGGAAAGAGAAAGCCAAGCTTGCTGGTCGCCCCCAGCATCTTCTCGGCATCGCTGAGAGTGCCAATTTTGACCTTATGCTGCCCGCCGCACAGATGGACGGTGTATCCTACCAGGCAGCCGTTCTCCCAGTCTTCCTGAATCATGCGCAGCAGATGCTCTCGCCGTCCGGCGATAGCCGCAAGAGCAATCATCACCGCTAGAAAACGATGACTGGGGATGAAGCGCTGGACAATGTCACCATGATGAATGAATGATGGATTCTTAGGCCCGAGCTGGCTCCTGCTGCCATGACGAATCATGTCCGCCGCCTGCAATTCGATATTTTTCTCCCATGAATCGGCAGATCCCCTCGCCAGTATCGTAGCGAAAGCGGCAACAAGAGCGGTATAGCCTCGATTGCTT
>JAJPJO010000086.1 GCA_021324135.1 Pseudomonadota bacterium | reverse complement strand
GGACCAGTCTGAATTTGGTTTGAATTGTGAAAGCCTTATCCTTCGATACAAGCAGACCGGAGATCGCGCTCGCTCTTTTGCAAGACGGCAAGATCCTGGCTGAGCGAACCATCGTTCCAGTTGAGCCGAGCCGCCAGGAGTCGGTGAGCAAGCTGATGCCCGGCATCGACGAGATCGTTGCCGGCTGCAATTGGAGTGCAGCCGATCTTGATTTATTGATTGTCGGCACCGGTCCAGGCAGCTTTACAGGTATACGTATCGCTGTCGTCACCGCCCGAGTTCTAGCCCAGTCAATGGGGGTGGGGCTTGTTGGAGTCGATGCTTTGCGCTCATATGCTCAGCTCTTGCAAAAGAACGAAGGAGCGCTCGGCAAAGCCACTGCCATTGTTCTATCAGGCGGTCGCGGTCACTTCTTTGCCGCTGTTTACGAGCAAGCATCGGCGAGCGACGGCATCAAATGCACAACCGTTCCGTCTTATCTAAACACCGAGCAGCTGGGCGATCTGTTGAGCGTTTCGCCCAGATGTTTTCTTGAGCAGAAGGTATTGGACGAGCTTTGCCTGGACCGGCAGAAGTGCGGTACGCTGCCGTCTTCCATCAATCTTGCCGCGCTCCAGGCAGAGGTGATTGGGGATCAATTGGCCGGAAAAGCGACAGATCGTGAATCTTTAAAACGCAGATATCACTATCGTGAGGTCGAACCGCTATACTTGCGAGGAGCATCTGTAACAATTAAGAGTGCGAGCTAACATACTTGAACAGATATGCGTGAGAAGCCTCTAGCAGCCCAAATCAATCTTCTCCAATTAAACGACCTCGATGAGATTATGGAAATCGAGCCGGCGACCTATGGCACGCACCACTGGTCGCGGCAGTCTTTCATCAATGAATTGACCAACCCCTCCGGCAATTATTTCGGGGCGCGCCATCCTGAAACGGGCGCATTGGTAGGCTATTCCGGGTACTGGTTGATTGGCGATGAGGCTCACGTAACCACACTGGCCGTGCATCCCAACTACCGGCGAAGAAAAATCGGCGAGCGTTTGCTGATTAATAACATTATCGAAGCCAGGAGAGCTCAAGCTAATTGGCTTACTCTGGAGGTGCGCGTATCGAATGAAGCCGCGCAGAAGCTCTACTTCAAGTATGCCTTTAGAAGGCTAGGCGTAAGGCGCCGTTACTATCAGGATAACAGTGAGGATGCCCTGGTTTTGTGGACCGATCGCCTCACCGATCCGCAGTTCATCACCATGTTTCTTAAGCGGATCGAATCATTCGATATCCCTAATGTGGCCAAGCATGTGCGCGACCTTTTCCCGACCGCCGCCTCGGTATATGCAGAGGATACGCGGCCGGCGATGGATCGGGCTACGGCCTGAGCCGAAGGCGCCATGAATCTATTTCTCATCGACAAAGAGCCGGGGTGCTGGAAGAATATTCCTGGATCAAACGAGAGTAGCGATGCATCTTGTAACCGACGGTAAAAGACGCCAGCACACCAGGCGCAAGTCGCTCATGGGGCAGATGGTCTTGATTCTCCTCGGTGTCCAGACTGCCTTTTTTGCCTCATTCACATCGCTGGACCTGCCGACCGCTACAGGTGGGAATCTCATGAACGCGCTCCATAAAGAAGCGCGCAAGCTGGCTCTTTTGGCGCCTGAGCATGTCCAGTCGAAAATTCAGCAGTTTGTCCCCAGCCTGCTCGAGCAACCCAAGGAGCCGCGTTATTCCTCATACACGCCGCTTGCTCCTGTAGCAATTCTGCTTGGCTATGTGCTCGGACCCCGTCTGGCGGCCATCTCCGCCGTTCTATTCATACTGCTTGGGCTGGGCGGTAATTTCTTCAACATTTATCCCTTTGCCTCCGGCGGTGGTGCACGCTATTACCTCGAGCCCGGTTTCGGTTACTTGCTCGGCATGATTGCCAGCGCTACCTTGTGCGGATTTTTGACAGCGAATAAACGCACATCCATTTCGCAACTGCTCGGCATTGCTCTTGGTCTTCTGGTTTTGCATCTCACAGGCATCGGTTATCTGATCGGATCGTACCTGTACTTTTATATCATCGAAGGCTCGAAGTCTTACGTCGAATGGCAGCAGTGGATATTTCCCTATCTGCGGAACTTGAGCTGGTATGCGCTTCCCTATGATGTGATTTTTGCTTTCCTGGTGGTCGGTATTGGTTTTCCCTTTCGCTGGCTGGTCAATACACTCACCGCCCCTGATATCGCGCCGCCGAGGAAGAGAATCAGGTACAATCGAAAGGTCCTGGAAGAGCTGGTTAACTAGCCGTGCGTAGAACCTATCTAATTCCCCTTGCTGTGCTGGCCGCCGGAGCCGGAGTGTATGCATTTGCCTGCCGCGAGGCACGGCGCTATCGCTGCGAGCATTTGCGCCTGAGCGACGGTCTGAGCCTTAGCAATGCCGCCCT
This sequence comes from Pseudomonadota bacterium, assembly GCA_021324135.1. Taxonomy (GTDB): domain Bacteria; phylum Cyanobacteriota; class Vampirovibrionia; order Obscuribacterales; family Obscuribacteraceae; genus JAJPJO01. Next base: position 4,829 of record JAJPJO010000086.1, on the reverse strand, counting down.
GACAGATTCCGATGTCGAGCACAACGGATCCGCCGGGAAGAGTTTGCGTGTTCTGCACATCTCTGATTTGCATTTGACTGGTGATGAATCAAAAGCGAAGCTCGACTTTTTAGCGGCCATAACCGATCAGGAATATGATTTTGTCTTCCTGACCGGCGATATTTTTCAAGACGACGAATCGATAAAATACGCGCCCTGTCTTTTATCTAGAAAACCAAAACTGGGTGCCTATGCCGTTTTGGGCAATCATGACTATTACAAATACTCGATGTTCAACAAGATCATAGGCAGGATCAACAAGAAATGGCGAACGCCGTCGAAGCGCGCCCGCAACATCGATCCGCTCGTTAGCGCCCTGCAGGATGTCGGTTATGACGTGTTGCGCAACGAAGCGCGTTATCTCGAGCAGTCCGGTATTTGCCTGGTTGGCGTCGACTATCCTGGAATAAACAAGAACAGATTGCTGGAACTCGTATCGCGCTCGCCTGGAGACTGGCTTGTCATCGCGCTTTTGCATTTGCCTCGCGATCTTGATTTCTATGACGCGGCTGGAGTGCATTATGCATTTGGCGGGCATACTCATGGCGGGCAAATTCGCATTCCCGGTATGGGCGCGCTGATCACCGATTCGGAATTGAAACGCCACGAGGCATCGGGTGTGACTCGCCGGGGCAGAACGCTCTTTCATATCTCACGCGGGCTGAGCGCCGATCCGCGCACTAACTTCAGGTTGTTCTGCCCGCCGCAAGCAAGCGTTATCGAAGTTCCCGTGCCGGCGCGACTGGCGACCCGCGCCCTGCTGCGCTAGATGAAGGCGTGCGGCTGATTATTTCTGCGGGAAAAGAATCTGGGTTTGTTTCCAGACAGTGTCAAGTCCATGGCGCTCGAAGCGAACCTTAAATGACCTGGCGCCTTCTTGAATGGTACCGCTCATGATACCATCCTTGATGGTTCCGCTGAAGATAATCTGGCGGCCTTTCTGACCGGTTCGCAGCTTCTCATCTGGTGTTTTGAAGATCAAATTGACGTGATCGTCGCGGGGAAGCTCAGTAGTCACCAGTTCAAGAAGCGCTCCTCTTCCGGTATCGAGCTGACCGTGGAGAGCCGACGGCGTTTTTAAGAGGTTTATTCTGGCCAGCTGGGCGCCGTGATAAGTTAAAACGTAATCGCCTGAGATGTCCGACATGAGCGTATTTATGACGAATATGGCGAAAAATATTACGCCCAGGCAGAGGATGATGTTCACATAAAGAAAGGCACCCCGTCCATACTTGGGGTCGCTGAACCAACCACCTTCGTTTGCTGGATCTCGGTTCGTCGAATTCGTCATCGTGCAGTTATGGTATTAAATCTGGTGCGATCTTGTACAGGTATCTGATTGTTGCTATATCGCTGGGCGACAAGCGACCGTTGCCATAGTAGAGACTCATGAGGTCTCCCGGATTTGTGCTGTGCCCTTCGATGCCCAGCGCATGACCGAACTCATGACCGGCTGCAGCTCGCATTTTAGCAAGCGGCATGGGCTGGCCATCCTTCTCGGTGGTTCGCAAGATGATTACCACCGGTTTGAAGTCGGCCTTCTTCCCTTCCAGTATGGCGCGATATGGGAAACTGCGCTTGGCTGTATAGCCCCGGATATCGTTTGCAAAGAGAGCCAGCCCGAGCTTGTTTACGAAGTGATGCACGAAGAAGACGTGAATGTCCGCTTCGGACGGATCATCGGTGAGTTGATAGGAAAAAAGTCCCTCATGCTCGAACGGCTTCCAGTAATTGATGCCCTCAATGGTTGCCTGGCGGTGCTCGGGCAAGTAGCCCTGACCGGCCGGCAGACCGGCAAGCTTATCCCGGTTGACGACAATGTCGGCGACGAGATCCGGCCAGGTAGAAACAGAGTCGACGTTTACATAGGGCGCTCCGAGCTGCGGATCGAGAATCGAATCGATTGCCTCGCCATTGGAAACCCAAACTTTCAATGGCATCTGATCTGAAATCCAGTGGATGACGCCGAATTGGCTGCGAAATTCGGGATAAACGCCTCGGCCTACCGGCAACTGACTGCTCTTGTTTGACCCTCCCGATTTGCCGCCGCGCTGCTGCTGAGGAGCGGTCCTCGTCTGAGGCTGGGTCGCATAATTGCGCTGTTGAATACTGCTCCCGAAACCGGTTGCCGAGGGCAAATTAGCATAGCGGCTTTTGAATTGAGCATTGCTCGACGGCGTCAGTAACAGCGAAAGGAAGAGCGCCAGACAAGACGCTACGAGCGCTGAGGCAAAGATCGCTGCATTTGAGAAGCCGGCTCGAAGGCCGGCAAACTTTAGTAAGGGCCGATTGGCAAACTTTACTAAGGGCCGGCTGGCAAGCTTCAGTAAGAGCTCTTTTCGGGAGTTTCGAGGAGGCACGACGTTGCTCGCAACTATAAGAATGTTACAGACCTGTAACTAGATAATACATGTATCGGCAGCAAGTTGCTAACAAATCGGAAAAGGAGGGTGAGAGAGGCGCCGGACCGCCATGCCGCTTGTCTTGAAACAAAATCGCAAACCAATCGTCAGTCTGTTTACAAAGCTAAATGCAGGGGGTAGTTCTGAAAACGTTGATGGCACAAGGATCGGCATCGGTTGCGAGTGGATGATCTAAATTGCAAACATGCGACTCGATAATGAACTAAACCTTAAAACTCATGCCAGACAAGGCTTTCGTGCTACAAATATATTCAGCTTCGCGTCCGGCACATCGCAGCCACTCAAGTGAGGGGACTCAGGGATGAGACCCGTAGGGGCAGTACCTACACTGCGGACACTTATCAGAAGATGGACGATTCGCAGATTCCCCAGCTCTAACGAGTTGGGGATTTTTGCATGTTACATTACCCATGTAATTGATCATCTGAGGAGCGCGGGTCCATGGCTAAGGCTTTGAGAGCGGTTATTCTGGCGGCGGGCAAGGGAAAACGCATGAAGTCGACCAGACCAAAAGTGCTTCACGATGTGCTCGGCGAGGCAATTCTCTCGCGTGTAATAGGAGCGGTCAACGCCGTCGGAGCCCAGAAGGTGCACATCGTCGTCGGGCACGAATCGCCGCAAGTGGAGGAGCATTTGCATGCCAGGCACAGTGGTGAGCAGTGGCAGACACATCTGCAGGAACCACAGCTCGGCACAGGGCATGCCCTCATGCAGGTCGTTGATGACTTGAAGGACTTCAGTGGTGATTTGCTCGTCACCGTCGGTGATGCCCCGCTTTTGTCCCCCTCGACCCTCACAAGACTGATCGAAAGGCATGAAAAGGACAAAGCGGTTGTCACAGTCTTGAGTGCTGATGTGCCCGACGCGAAAAATTACGGACGGGTGATTCGCGATCAGGCAGGCTCAGTATTAGGTATTGTCGAGGACAAGGATGCTAGTGATGAGCAACGCCGGGTCAAAGAGATCAACACGGCAATTTACTGCTTCAAATGGCCTGATATCAAACCGGGTCTGGCGAGCTTGAAGAATGATAATAAACAAGGTGAATACTATTTGCCAGACCTGGTAGCATGGGCGGTGCAAAACGGATTGCCCATCTCAGCTTGCAAAGCCGCTGATTATCGGGAAGTAGCAGGGATAAACTCAAGGTTGGAGTTGGCTGAGGCGATACATTCCTTGAGAGATCTGACGATAGAGCGGCTGGCCCTGGAAAACGGAGTGACGGTTATCGATCCGCAGAGCACCTGGATTGCACCGGAGGTTGTGATCGGTCAGGATACCACTGTGCTGCCTGGCTGCCACATAATGGGTCCGGTCAAGATCGGCTCGAATTGCATTATCGGGCCTAACGCAATCATCAAGGGCGCTGTTTCGATAGGCGATCACTGCACCGTGGTATTGTCCATGGTGGTCGATTCATCAATTGAATCGCAGTGCCGCGTCGGTCCCTTCGCGCATATTCGCGAGGGAAACATCGTCAGAGCGGGCGCCAGGATCGGCAATTTTGTCGAGCTAAAGAAGAGCACGGTCGGAAAGCATTCAAACGTTTCACACCTGAGCTATGTCGGTGATACCACTATTGGTGACAATGCCAATATCGGTGCCGGAACGATTACGGCTAATTACGATCACATCACTAAGAAGAAAGAGCAGACCGTGATTGGAGACGGTGCTTCCACCGGCAGCAACTCTGTTCTTGTAGCCCCTGTGACGATCGGCAAGGAAGCGGTTGTGGGCGCTGGAAGCGTCATCACCAAAGACGTTCCTGAAGGTGCGCTGGCTGTAGGGCGCGCCCGCCAGGAAAACAAAGACGGCTGGGCTGAAAATCGCAAGAGAAGAAACGGCAAAGTCAAATGATTTGGCTCGAAATGCGCCCAGCCTGAACTGGGCGTGCTTTCCAGCCTCGGCTTGGGGTGCACTCAGATTCCCTTATGTTCATATGAGGTAATCGACAAATCTCTTTGCAACCAGTCATCGTTTTGTGCGTCCGAAAACCTAGAGCTGATGAGCGTCTTGAGGCTTGGTCTTGATATCTGGCGTTTTCGAGTGTTTGACTTAATCGTCATAACAACATAAGGGCTGCCGAGCCAAACCCAAGCCGATAGGTACCATTATTTCCGACGGCTCGCCCCCTGGCAAGCTTAGATGCCGATTGTTCGGACTATTAAGGGCTGCGTTTGGCATCAGGTCGGCCGACGTAGTCGACAATCTCGTCCAGCTGCTTGACCGAGCTTTTTTTCTTGCTGGCGTATTGCCTCAAGCTCAGTTCGCTCGTCACCTCCACATCCGGCAAGGCTGCCTTGAGCCGATCAACCCCCCTTTGCGAAAGCCGGGCGCAACCAAGGATTGAGACCGAATGCAATGTGG